>CAISYK010000165.1 GCA_903889605.1 uncultured Bacteroidota bacterium | reverse complement strand
TCAAAAAGTCCTAATTATTTATTATTTATTCTGCTTTATGTATTTTGGATTAATATTTTTCAAATTTAATTCTGAAACCAAAAATCCGCAATCCGCAATTTGATTATTTTTCGATTGTAACGTATGAACCTTTTGCTCCAGCGATAGAACCTTTTATTATAATAAGATTTTTTTCAGCAAGCACTTTTATAACTTCTAAGTTCTGAATTGTAACACGTTCTCCACCCATTCTTCCGCCCATTCTCATTCCTTTGAATACTCTTGAAGGCCAAGAAGAAGCTCCCAAAGAACCCGGGGCGCGTAAACGATCATGCTGACCATGAGTTGTACCACCTACACCCCCAAAACCGTGACGTTTAACAACTCCTTGAAAACCTTTTCCTTTAGATGTTCCGGCAATATCAACGAAATCGCCTTCTTTGAACAATTCTACAGTAACTGTTTCCCCAAGGTTTTTCTCGGTTTCAAAGTATTTGAACTCAACAATTTTACGTTTAGGAGTCGTTCCTGCTTTAGCAAAATGGCCTTTCATTGCGGAAGAAGTGTTTTTTTCTTTCTTCTCATCATAAGCCAGTTGAACTGAAGCATATCCGTCTATCTCCAAGGTTTTTACTTGCGTAACCACGCAAGGACCGGCTTCAATAACTGTGCATGGCATATATTTACCATTGGCACTGAAGACACTAGTCATTCCAATTTTTTTACCTATTATTCCAGACATTTTTTAATTTTTATTTTTTTGATTTTTAATATATTCGTGATTATGAGTTAAACAATTTAATATTATTGATTATTTTAATTGTTTAACAAAGGCTCATTAACTATTTGATTATTAAGATGCTTTGATTTCAACTTCAACTCCACTTGGTAATTCTAGTTTCATCAGTGCATCAACAGTTTTTGAAGTTGAATTATATATATCCAACAATCTTTTATATGAACACAATTGAAATTGCTCACGTGCTTTTTTGTTAACATGGGGTGAACGTAAAACGGTGTATATTTTTTTGTGAGTTGGCAATGGAATTGGTCCGCTAACAACAGCACCTGTCATTTTCACAGTTTTAACAATTTTTTCTGCTGACTTGTCAACTAAGTTGAAGTCGTAAGATTTTAATTTGATTCTGATTTTTTGGCTCATAGTTTTATTTAAAGAACGATTGTAAAATTATACTTTTTCTGCTTTTCCTTTTGATTTAGCAATTACTTCATCTGAAGTACTGCGTGGTGCTTCTGCATAATGAGAAAATTCCATAGTTGAAGTAGCACGACCTGATGTTATGGTACGTAAAGTTGTAACATAACCAAACATTTCAGACAAAGGAACTTTAGCTTTAATTACCTGAGAACCAGCCCTAGTATCCATCCCTTCAATCATTCCTCTGCGTTTGTTCAAATCACCAACAACATCACCCATATTGTGTTCAGGAGTTAGTACTTCCACTTTCATGATTGGCTCTAATAAAACAGGTTTAGCTTTAGGTAAAGCTTCGCGGAAAGCAGAACGTGCACAAATTTCAAATGATAAAGCATCAGAATCCACATTGTGGTATGATCCGTCCAATAAACGAACTTTTAAAGTATCAACCGGATAACCTGCTAATACACCGTTTACCATTGCAGCTCTAAAGCCTTTTTCAACTGCAGGAATAAATTCGCGGGGAATATTACCACCTGAAATTTCGTTGATGAATTGTAATCCGCCTGCTTTTGTTGTTGTATCAAAATCAGCATCTACAGGAGAAATAATAACTGAAATATCTGCAAATTTACCACGTCCGCCGCTTTGTTTTTTATAAAGTTCGCGGTGAGAGATAGTTCCATTAATAGTTTCTTTGTAAGAAACCTGAGGAGGCCCCTGGTTGCATTCAACTTTAAATTCACGTTTTAAACGGTCAAGAATAATTTCCAGGTGAAGCTCACCCATTCCGCTTATAATAGTTTGTCCGCTGTCCGGATCTGTTTTAACACGGAAAGTCGGATCTTCTTCAGCAAGTTTTGCTAATGAAATTCCTAATTTATCTAAATCAGCTTGTGTTTTAGGCTCAATAGCAACTCCGATAACCGGTTCAGGGAAATTCATTGATTCAAGAACAATAGGATTTTTCTCATCGCAAAGTGTATCTCCTGTTTTAATATCTTTAAATCCTACCGCTGCACCGATATCACCGGCTTCAATAGCATCAATTGCATTTTGTTTATTAGCATGCATTTGGAAAATACGTGAAATACGTTCCTTATTGCCGCTGCGGGTATTTAATACATAAGAGCCGGCATCCAGACGACCTGAATAAACACGAAAAAAGCATAAACGACCAACAAAAGGATCGGTTGCAATTTTAAATGCTAAAGCGGTGAATGGTTCTTTAATATCCGGTTTACGGGAAATTTCTTCGCCGGTATCAGGATGAGTTCCAAATGTATTTTCTTTATCCATTGGACTCGGCATTAATTCCATAACCAAGACTAACATTGTTTGTACGCCTTTATTTTTGAAAGCCGATCCGCAAACCATAGGAACAATTTTGTTTGCAATACATGCTTTACGAAGAGCAGTTAATATCTCAACTTCGGAAATAGAAGCAGGATTATCGAAATACTTTTCCATTAAAGAATCATCGAATTCAGCAATTGCTTCCAATAACTTTTCTCTCCACTCTTTTGCTTCTTCAAGCATAGCTGGAGGAATAGGAACTTCTTTAAATGTCATTCCCTGATCATGCTCATTCCACTCAATTCCACGGAAGTTAATTAAATCAACAACTCCGGTAAATGTTTCTTCAGCACCAATTGGTAATTGCAAAGGAATTGGGTTGCCTCCTAAAACTTCTTTTACTTGTTTTACAACAGCTAAAAAGTCGGCACCAGCACGATCCATTTTATTTACAAACCCAATACGTGTTACATTATAGTTATTAGCTAAGCGCCAGTTAGTTTCTGATTGCGGCTCAACACCATCAACTGCAGAAAATAAAAACACTAAACCATCAAGGATACGTAATGAACGATTCACCTCAACAGTAAAGTCAACGTGCCCTGGGGTATCAATTATATTTACTTTATATTGTTCTCCTTTGTATTTCCAAAAACAAGTAGTTGCTGCAGATGTAATGGTTATCCCACGCTCTTGCTCCTGAACCATCCAGTCCATTGTTGCTGCACCATCATGTACTTCACCAATCTTGTGGTTAACACCGGTATAGTAAAGGATACGCTCTGTACAGGTAGTTTTACCTGCATCAATATGAGCTG
>CAISYK010000164.1 GCA_903889605.1 uncultured Bacteroidota bacterium | reverse complement strand
GTTAAATGGTTGGATTGGATATACTTTATCAAGATCAGAGAAAAAAATTGAAGGTATTAATAAAGGAAACTGGTATGCAGCTAAACAGGATCGGACGCATGACATTTCAGTGGTAGTGATATTTGAGTTGACAAAAAAATGGACATTATCCGCTACATGGGTTTATTATACTGGAAATGCTGTAACATTCCCAAGCGGCAAATACATGGTAGCCGGACAGGTGCAGTACTATTATACCGAACGTAATGGTTACCGTATGCCTACTTACCACCGTCTGGATATCGGCGCAACTTATCAATCTAAAAAAACTGAAAAATTTGAATCCAGCTGGAACTTTTCTGTTTACAATGCTTATGGCCGAGAAAACGCATATACTATAACTTTCCAGCAGGATCCTAATGATCCTACAAAGACACAAGCATTACAAACATCGTTATTCCGGTTTATTCCATCGGTATCTTACAATTTTAAATTTTAAAAATATGAAGCCCAATAATATTATTAAGAGCTGTTTAGTAATTACCCTGGCGGCAATAATTTTGCCCTCTTGTCAAAAAGTGATTAATATAGATTTGAATTCAGCCGCGCCTGCAATAATTATTGAAGGTAATATATCAAGCCAACCTGGTCCGTATACTGTTAGTCTTAGTAAAACAGTGAATTTCAGCGATGCCAATGTTTTTCCTCCATTTACCGGAGCTGCAATAACTATCAATGACAATGCTGGTAATTCTGAAATCCTTTCAGAAACATCGCCGGGAATTTATCAAACCAATACCCTTCAGGGAACGGTAGGCCGAGAATACACAGTTTCAGTAACGGCTGAAGGAAATAATTATCAGGCTGCATCAATTTTGCCTGCTCCGGTAAATATTGATTCGCTTATTGTTAAAACTTCAACGGGGTTTGGCGGCGGTCCAGGCGGCGGTATGATAAACAAATCTGTGACTGTTAGATTTACTGATCCTGCCGGAATAGAAAACTATTATCGTATAATAGAAGTAATAAATCATGTTCAGGTAAATACATTTACAATTACTTCCGATAAACTTAGAGATGGCGAAACGATAGACCAAAGGCTAAGAGGAAATTCTGATTTAAGACTCCAGATCGGAGACACGGTAATGGTTAAGCTGCTAAGCATTGATAAAGGTGCTTATGAATATTTCAGAACCTTTAATCAATCAGATGGGGGAGGTTTTAATTCTTCGTCGCCAGCCAACCCTACATCAAATATAAGCAACGGTGCTTTAGGCTATTTCTGCGCATATTCTGTTACGTCAAAAACTGTAACAATTCAATAGACATAGTGCAAGTTTAAAAGTTATCAGCATTAAAAAGTATTTAGCGATATCTTTTGTTGTATCGACTGTTATAACATTTCACTTATTGTTTTTTTGTGATTACTACACTGAAAATAAGTAAATGCCAATTATACTATTAAATAGTGCCGGCAAGAAAACACAAGTTTTTCAAAAAAAAGATTTTGTTTTTGACAAAAAGTCGGACTAAAACTATTGTAAAAATGAATTAGTCAAAAAAATGAGGATGTATTTTTAAAATTTTCC
>CAISYK010000163.1 GCA_903889605.1 uncultured Bacteroidota bacterium | reverse complement strand
TTATTTTCAACAATAATGGAATGAGCTTTGCTTTCTTCCTTACGGAGTGATTCCAACGTTTCAGTTTTCTCTTTTTTAGAGTCAATTACCTGAACAAATATAAAACGGCTGAACTGATTTATACAAATGAAAGTTTTTTCTTTTTTTGCTATTTCAGTTTTAATGAAATCAATTTCAGTTTTACTCAAACCGTCATTTTTAAAATCGTAATTTTTTCCGCACAGCAAAATAATACTTTCGGTATTGCTGACTGCAGATTTTTTGGAGATGGATGTCATATTTGTTACTTTTACTTTAGAGAAAGTAAATGTATGAAAAATAATTTACCCAGTTACGAATGGGCAATGACTAATACCAAATAAATAATGACTAATAATCTATTAAAGCGCGCATTAAATTTTGAATTTTTGTCGATTGAAGAAGGTGTTTTTTTGTTTAACAATGCTTCCACAGCCGATTTAATTTTTACAGCCAACGAATTAAGGAAAATTCAAAAGCCGGACGGCAATGTAACATGGCAGATAGACCGCAACCTGAATACCACAAATGTATGTACAGCAAACTGCAAGTTTTGTAATTTTTACCGCATCCCCGGACACGAAGAGGCATATATCACCGACATTGAAACATACAAGGTGAAAATAGATGAAACCCTGCGCTTTGGCGGTGATCAATTATTGCTGCAAGGCGGTCATCATCCTGAATTAGGTCTAAAATTTTACGTTGATCTGTTTAAAGAATTAAAAAGTCTTTATCCAGATTTAAAACTTCATACTCTTGGACCGCCTGAAATTGCCCACATTACCAAGCTCGAAAAATCAACCCATACTGAAGTTTTGAAAGCATTGAAAGATGCCGGCATGGACAGCATGCCTGGCGCAGGTGCTGAAATTTTGAATGACCGTGTCCGCAGATTAATTTCAAAAGGAAAATGTACCGGGCGTGAATGGCTGGATGTAATGCGTGTCGCTCATCAATTAAACATTACCACTTCGGCTACTATGATGTTCGGACATATTGAAACTATTGAAGAGCGTTTTGAACATTTGGTTTTAATCCGTGAGGTGCAGGCTGAAAAGCCAAAAGATGCAAAGGGCTTTTTAGCCTTTATCCCATGGCCTTTTCAGGATGACGGAACATTATTAAGACGTCATAAAGGAATTAAAAACAATGTGTCCGGCGATGAATATATAAGGATGATTGCTATGAGCCGGATAATGCTGCCTAATATCACTAATATACAGGCAAGCTGGCTTACAGTCGGCAAAGAAGTGGCCCAGCTTTGTTTACATGCCGGAGCAAATGATTTCGGGAGTATTATGATTGAAGAAAATGTCGTGTCTGTAGCAGGCGCACCGCACCGTTTTACATCCAAAGGCATACAGCAAGCCATACTTGAAGCAGGCTTTAAACCTCAATTGCGTACACAGCAATATGGCTATCGTGAACTGCCTGCTGATATTGCAGAACAGGTGATTAGTTATTAAGAAGAATAGATGTGAGATCTTAGATGTGAGTATTGAGATGTGTTTCCACTTAATACTCACATCTCAATACTCACATCTCAATACTAAACATAAATCTTCAAGCCATCATAAGCAATTTTAATTCCCGGAGGCAGTTCCTTCTGAACATCTTCATGCAGTCCTAATTGGTGGCTTATATGTGTGAAATATGCTTGTTCGGGTTTTAACTCTTCAATTAATTCAATTGCTTGATTTAAAGTAAAATGCGATATATGCGGCTCCCGGCGCAATGCAGTTACTACTATAATTTTAGAACCTTTTATTTTTTCTTTTTCAATATCAGAAATATAATTTGCATCCGTTATATAGGTGAAATCATTAATTCTAAACCCGAAAACTGGTAATTTATAATGCATAGCCTCTATCGGTAAAAAATCAACACCTTCAACATTCGTTAATTTATTTTCCAGGAGATGCAGATTTATTTCCGGTATTCCTGGATATTTAAAATCGGCGAAGATATAAGCAAACTCGCGCCTGATTGCTTCCTGAACGCGGGCAGATGCATATACATCCATCTTTTTATTATTTATATAATTAAATGCACGTATATCATCAAAGCCGGCAAGATGGTCTTTGTGCTCATGAGTAAAAATAACAGCATCCATATTTTTAACATTTTCGCGCAGCATCTGCTGACGAAAATCAGGACCAGTATCAATGACAAATGTTTTCCCTTTTTCTTCAATCAGGATGGATGTACGAAGCCGCTTATCTCTTGAATCAGAGGACATACAAACCTCGCAGTTACAAGCGATAAGAGGTATGCCTTGTGAAGTCCCTGTGCCTAAAAATGTTATTTTCACTATAATTCGTATTTTAAAATAAATAAATTCAGCCGCTTCAAGCCTCCGCGAAGCGAATTAGAAACAAAGCACAAACCCAACAAACGACTTTGCCTGGAGCAGCCCCTTCCCCTTTAGAAGAGGTCAGGAATAGCTTTTACCTCACCAATGTTACAATACCTTTATAATTATGCTTAACTTTTGTGAAATCAGTAATCTTAATTGAATAAATATATACACCTCCTGGTGATATTTCATTACCATGATTCGATTTGCCGTCCCATGGTTTATCGATGTCATCAGTAAAGAAAATCAAATTTCCCCAGCGGTCAAAAATCATCATTTCATAGCTGCTTATAAAAATGCCTTTGCCCGAGAAACTATCGTTTACACCATCATCATTTGGCGTAAATGCATTCGGGATATAAAATAAAAAATCAGGCTGAATAATTACTGTTTGATATGCAGTATCTGCACAGCCGAATGCATTATTCGTAATTAAAATGATGGAGTAAGCCCCGGTATCAGCATAGCTGTGATGCAATGGATTTGATAAAGATGCTGTTTGAAGATCACCGAAATCCCAGTTCCAAAGATTCGCTCCAACAGATGCATCCATGATTGAAATAACAGGATTTGTTATTACTGCGGTTTGAGGCTGAACGGTGAAATCAGCATTTGAATTAGGATAAACTGTTATATAATTACTTTTAGATAAAGAGCTGACACAGCCGCTGTCGGAGATAACTGTTAAATTTACATTGAAAGAATTAGACAATAATACTGAGGAATTATAGTAACAATGGCTGGGATCGCTTGCGTTGCCGCCGTCACCAAAATTCCAAAGCCAGGAAGTATAGCTGCCGGTTGAAACATTTGATAAATTTTGAAAAGAAACGCAAAACGGAGCGCAGCCGGCTGTATCAATGGAAGAAAAATTCACATGAGGTTTTGGATTAATGATACTCGTTTTACTTATAGAATCCATACAGCCAAAAGTAGAAACAACCAATAATTCAACTGTATAGGAACCATTTGCAGCATATAAATGTGAAGCATTTTGACTGTTGTTTACCGAACTTGCATCGCCAAAACTCCATGACCATGATTGTATAGCATCGCTTGATGGAATGGTTGATAAATTATTGAACTGGACAGCACTGCCGTCGCAGACATTATGCGCGCTGTATTGTACCTCAGGCAAAGGATGCACCACCGTACTTATTGTTATAGTGTCTTTACAGCTGTTGTTGGTAGTTGTAATTAATGAAACAGAATAAGTTCCCGGGGCAGTATAAGTATAACTTGGATTCTGAGCAGTGCTTAATGGTGAAGCATCGCCAAAGTCCCACGAACTGCCTGTAATATTGCCAATTGGGACATTAGATAAATCATTAAAAGTCATTGCTTGGTTTAAACAAACATTGGTAAAACTAAAATTGGCTGTCGGCAGTGGAAATACCGTAATTGTTTCCTGCAGTGTATCCGGACAGCCCAAATTGGATGAATGAGTAATCAATTCAACCTGGTAGGTACCTGGAGCGCTGTATACATGGCCGGGGCTCCATACAGATGTATTAAAGCTGGTTCCATCTCCAAAATTCCATGACCATGATGCTGTGATGCCTATTGCAGGATTTGCTGATGTGTTTGTAAATACAGCGGAATCAAACAAACAGCTGCTGCTGAATGTGAAGAGGCTGACTGGGGCTGCAAATGTTTTCACAGTATTGTTTACTACATTGGTACATCCGTCAGTTGTTGTTACTACCAGCGTAACAGTATATTCAGCGGCAGAGGAATAATAATGTGTTGAATGCTGCATACTGCTTGTAGGACCGCTGTCACCAAATACCCACAGATAATTTGAAATGGAAGTGGAGTTATCTACAGAAGATGTATTAGTAAAATGCATAGTATCTCCAAGGCAGACATTACTAAAAGTGAAGCTGGTTAATGGATTATAATAAACATTTACCATTTTTGAAATCGTATCAGCACAACCAAAACTATTGTTAACAATTAAGGTAACATTGTAGCTTCCTGCATCAGAATAAACGTGAGAAGGGTTATGACTGTTATTAAGCGGACTTCCATCGCCAAAATCCCATAACCAGGAAATTATACTTCCTGTACTTGTAGTAGAACTTTCTGTAAATTGTGTAGCATTGCTGCTGCAAACTGAAGTATTGCTGAAAGCCGCAGAAGGTTTAGGATTTACGTTAACTCTGACTGAATCAGATACAGTGCACCCGTTCGGATAAGTAAGTATTACCGAGTAAGTAGTTGAAGCGGCAGGGGCCGCAATTGGATTATAAACAGCAGGATTATTTAGGCTAATTACCGGCATCCAATTCGCAGAATATCCAGCTCCGTTAGGCGTGACATTGAGGGTGGTACTTGAACCCAAACAAATTGAGTCGCTTAGGCTTGAAACTGCAATAGAATAAACAACTGGGGTAAAAATAAACGGTGTGCCGATAATAGTTAATCCGCTTAAAGTATCTCCGGGAAAACCGTCTTCAGAGCCGTTTCCGTGAACACCTCTAAGCCCTTTACTTACATCAAAAGAAACATTATTTGGTAAAACTGTTTTACTCCACACACAGCCTCCTCCGCCGCCGCCGGAAGCGCCTTGCAAATAACAAGTTGGAAAGGCTCCGTCCCCTCCTTTAGCATTTATATTCAGCACTCCATTAAAATTATCTACGTCTAACAAAACACATCCCCCTGCACCTCCGCCTCCTGTCCCGTCACACCCACCAGTAAGAACATTGAAAGTGCCGGCATCAATAGTGTATCCATTACCATCAATACTTACTGCTCTTAAAATCACAATACCGCCTCCGTTTGTCCCTGGTGTTGCCTGAAGATTATTTTGCTGTCCGCCTCCGCCTCCGCCTCCAAAAAAAACTTTGTTCAGCAAATTTGTATAGGACAAAGATTGTCCGCCTCTACCGCCAATATCCATAATAGGACAGCCTTCCCATGAATTTCCGCCATTGCCCCCCTTTCCAAAATTTGCTCCCCCTCCGCCTCCGGCATTAACATTGTTTCCTCCGCCTCCGCCATTAGCCCTTTTCCCCATACCATTGCGTTTAGAAAAACTAAGAATTGAAATACCTTCCCCCTTTTCTGCACCAAAATAAGATGAAGCAGGATAATAATAATCAAAGCTGCCCGGGCAATTGTACCCTGTAGGAGAAACATTACCTAATGCAAACCCTTTACCCTTAACATCAATATTTGCATTTAACGTTAAACTTCCGCTGCACTCAATAATAACAATTCCTCCAACACTGCCGTTCCAGACAGGGCAAGTAACTGGGGCTGTAATAACAGCATTTACATACTGGGGTACTTTAATAAATTGAACGGCACTCCCAACATCGTAACTGCGCTGTAAGGAAGCGGTTAGAAAAACAGTATTGCCAATTATTGAAGATATATGTGAAAACTCATAATTACCGCAATTATTGAGATTCAAGACATCGCCGAAGTTAACGGTGTTGGTTGTATCCACGTCAGCACCTTTGCTTTGAATAATAACAACTCTGTCGCCGGCATTAAAAGCAGATGCATCAAGCACTTCAATGCTGCAGCTTGAAATCAAAGTTACAGATGTATAAGAATTAACTATTCCTGAAATGTTTGCGGATTGTGAAAAAACAGAAGAAATACTGCACGAAAAAACATACAAGAGGATAATAAGATTTTTTTTATATAAATGACTGGAAAACATTTATGAAATTTAATTTTAAGACTTACATTTTTCACTTGATTGATTACAGATAAAAAAATTATACACGCTGCTGATAAATGAAAATTCACGTATTTACGAAACGGTCTATTTATCAAATCCTGATTCGTAACGACCAGTTATCCGCGTAGTAAACACGAATTTACGATTTATTTAAATAAGAATCACCCTTAAATTATTAATAAAGGGATAGTTTTTTAAAACCGCTTTATACAGTGGTCCCGTTCTGCAAAAAACAAAAACATTGATGAAATATGATGGTGTAAAAATCTTTAAATAAATTTTGAGCAGCATATTACTGTATTTAAAATAATGCTGCAAAAAATTAACAAATGGCAAATACTCCGCTAAGCATGTCGTTATACGAAATTTTAAAAGGACAACAAATAAACAGACAAACAGAAAAAATGCCAACGCTTCTGCAAAATTAAAAGAGGTGTTTTGCCAGCCCGCAAGCCTACACAAAAACACCACATTTAATTTTGCCCGACCGCACCAAAAGCCCACCCACAACCCGACTTGTGGACGGTTGACAATTGATGGCAACTTTAGAAACAAAAAAGCTCTTAAACCTTAACTTTACGACCTAGTAAACAACGACACAAAACAAAGAAGAACATAGGACTTTGAGCGGTCAAACCCACACAGAGCGGTAAGCCTTACAACTTTGTCGCTCTTTTTCGTTATATTTTTTGATCAAGCCTGCGCTTTTGGTTGATATTTTTCAGTTTTATTTACTCAGTTTATACCTCTTTTTCGGTTTTCTGTAAACAGCCCGGAAATTCACCCGTGTACCAACTGTAATTATGGAATCAATTCCCATATCAATAAAAGGTGATATGATACCAAGATCGAACTGACATATTAATCCTATATTTATATTCCCTATATATTTCTTTCCTTCACGATGATAAGGTACGTTTTTGAAATTTGGCCCAGTTATAAAAAAGAATTTATATCCCCCATATATATCTAAGTTCA
>CAISYK010000162.1 GCA_903889605.1 uncultured Bacteroidota bacterium | reverse complement strand
TCCTGTATGCTGCTGCATAAGCTTTCCATCCTTTGAAGCCTAATATTTCCCTGAAATATTTTAATGAGGTTTTTGTTGATTTGGCAGTGACAAAAAAATAAAAAGCTACAAAGCGCAGAAAAAAATATGCGATTTGCAGCCCGAAAAAATTAAGTATGAAAACAAAAAACTTCTGCCCCTTTACTCCGCCCTTATTTTTTCCTTCCCACTTTTTATTATTTGACATTACTGATTTGAAAAACTGAAAAATTCCTGATTAATTTTCAAATCAGGAATTTTTCAAATTGATTTAAGCTACTTCTTTTTGACTTACCTTGGTATAGCAGTAATCGTAAAAATCCTGGAAAGTATGAATATTAATAAAATCCTCTCCAACAACTTTAAAACCTAAGTTGCTTTCAATAACAACAACTAAATCAACATAATCCAAGCTATCTAAATCAAGGGTTGTGCGAAGGTTTGCATCAGGTTCAATGATCTCGGGGTCCACTTCAAATTCCTTCACTAAAAAGTCCTTTACTGTATAAATAATTTCTTCTTTTGTCATAGCTTGATTATACTTATTTTATTTTTTTAATTATTAATGTCGAATTTGTTCCTCCAAATCCGAAAGAGTTGCTTAAAAAAGTATCAATTTTCTTTTCTGTAGTTTTTGCTGCAATGTTTAATTTAGCAGATGCTTCGTCAGGGTTTTCAAAGTTTATATTTGGTGCAACGAAATCGTTCTGCATCATAAGCATTGAGTAAACAATTTCACTTGCGCCTGCCATCCAGCATTCATGCCCAGTCATAGATTTAGTGGAGCTTACCAATGGTTTTGAGTTCCCGAAAACCTGGTCTATAGCGAGGGCTTCTGCGCTGTCTCCGCCAATTGTAGATGTCGCGTGTGCATTAATATAATCAATTTCATGCTCACTTATATTCGCATCCTTCAGCGCCATCTGCAATGATCTTACCTGGCCGTCGACGCTGGAATTAGAAATATGTTCTCCGTTTGATGAAAAACCATATCCAATAACTTCAGCTAAAATATTTGCACCGCGCTTTACGGCCGTTTCATAATCTTCTAAGATCAATGTGGCCGCTCCGCCTCCGGGTACCAACCCGTCTCTGTCTCTATCAAATGGGCGTGAAGCTTTTGCCGGTTCATTTTCGCGTATTGAAAATGCACTTAACCCATCAAAACTGCCGAACGCAAATGGATTAACCTCCTGAGCTCCGCCGCATATAATGTGATTCTGCAAGCCCCATTTAATCATTAAATAGCCTAACCCAATTGAGTGTGATCCGCTTGCACAGGCTGCACTGATAGTAAAATTTATCCCTTTTAATTTGAAAATAGTTGAAAGATTCATTGTTACTGTACAATTCATCGATTGAAAAATTGAACCCGAACCAATCAATGTAGTATCTTTTTTCAGCCTTACTATATCAGTTGCTTCTGTTACGGCTTTGGCAGAACTATCGTTTCCGAATAAAATACCAGTCTCATTTTTTTCCAGCCAATCAATGTCCATTTTCGCATTTTTGGTGGCTTCAAGTGTGGAAAGATAAGCGTATTCTGCCTGCTGAGAAAGCTGTATCCGTGCCCTGCGGTCAAGCAGACCTTTTAACTGCGGTGTTTCAACTTTGCCTGTTAAGCCTGAACGGTACCCGAATTCTTTCCTTTCAGGATCCAAAACAATACCCGATTTACCTTGGAATAAGGAATCTCTAACAGCATCCAGATTATTACCTAAGCACGACCAAATACCCATACCCGTAATAACAACTCTTCTCATTTTATTTTTAGTGTTTAGATGTTGGATATTAGACTTCCAATATCTAATATCCAACATATAATTTATTAGGAGTACAATCCTCCGTTTACCGAAATAACTTGCCCTGAAACATATGATGATTTGCCTGAAGCAAGCCAGCCGACAACATCAGCAACCTCCTGCGGCTCTCCAAACCTAGACATTGGTATTAAAGCCTTAAAATCTTTTTCGTTTAAATCCTGTGTCATATCAGTTTTGATAAAACCAGGAGCCACAGCATTTACAGTAATACCTCTTCGTCCTACTTCCTGCGACAAAGCCTTTGTAGCGCCTATTACAGCGGCTTTTGATGCCGAATAATTTGTTTGTCCGGGCAGCCCTTTTAATCCAGAAAGTGAAACAACGCTTATGATACGGCCGTATTTTTTTATCAGCATATCTTTTACAACTAAGCGTGTTACATTAAAAAAACCGTCAACGGCAATGTCCATTACTGAGTGCCAGTCAGAATTACTCATCCACATTAACAGGTTATCTTTTCTTATACCTGCATTATTAACCAACACTTCCAAAACACAGCTTTCTTTGTTTTTCTCCATCCAGCTGCCAAGCATTTCGTCGACTTCAATTTGCTTTGACACATCAAATTTCAACAGCTCTGCTTTAACACCTTTATTTATTATTAATTCAAGTGTTTTGCCTGCTTCTTCAAGGTTTGATTGGTAATTTACTAAAATATTGTAACCCATGTCAGCCAATTCCAAACATATAGCTTTTCCTATTCCACGAGATCCGCCGGTTACTAATGCGTATTTTAACATAAATTACAAATTTGATGGAAATACAAATTTACGAAAAAAATCGTCTAAATATATTTCATAAATTTCAAAATAGTGAAAATTTGAAAATGGAATATAACTAAACGATTAATTTTATTAAAAATGGGAAGTTTTTTATTTATAGGCTTGTACCTTTTGACACATCTTCAAACTCATGAGATTAAAAGTAAGATTGGCTGTCAATGATTTAATTCGTTTCAAGTACCTTAAAAAGTTCGTCTAATTTAGGCGTTAAAATAATTTCTGTTCTGCGGTTTTTTTTACGTGCCTCAGCTGTTTTTGCTGGATCTATAGGGAAATATTCCCCACGCCCGGCAGCGGTTAAGCGTCTTGAATCAACAGAGCTGTTTTTGGTAATGATTTTTACGATGGAGGTAGCACGCATTACACTCAAATCCCAGTTATCCTTAATTTCGCCTTTGCCGGTCATAGGTACATCATCAGTGTGTCCTTCAATCAAGATATTGATATCCGAATTTTGCTCAAGAACTTTTGCGACTTTTTTCAATGCCTCAACACCTTTAACTTCTACTGTTGTACTTCCTGAAGCAAACAAAAGATTTTCCTCCATAGAAACATATACCTTTCCGTTTTTTTGAGTAATCGTTAAGCCTTTGCCTTCAAAGCCAAACAAAGCATCTGATAATTTTTTCTTCAAATCATTAACTGCATCATCTTTATTTTTCAAGACACCTTCTAATTCAGCAACACGAGCTTCACGTTTTGTTAATTCTGCTGTAAGTGCATCTAAATTTTTCTTTTGATTATTTAATTGGCCTTCTAATTCTTTTAATTCATCTTGTTTTTTTAGGAGCTGATTTTGAGTTAGCTGCAGCTCCCCTGATAGTTTTTTAGTGTCCGCCATATTACCAGCCAGTAAGCTGTTGTATTTGGTTAATAACTGCTCGTTTATTGTATTAAGTGTTTCGTATTTTGATGCGAATTTGCGGAAGTTAACTCCCGCCTGAGTGGAGTCTGTTTGAAGTTCGGCAATTTGTTTTATATTATCCGCTAAAATTTTTTCCTTCTCATTAAGCTTTGTCTCACACTCTTGGTTTGATATTTTTAATGCTGCTAAATCTTTGTCACAGGTTTGACGTTTTGCTTGTTCCTCCTCTAGCTTGCGTTGAGGAACGCATGAATACATTACACTTACAATAATTAATAAAGCAATAAGGTTATAGAAGTTTTTCATTGGAAAATAATTTTAAAATGATTTATCAGGAGTACAATATTATTAATAAACATGGCGTCCTTTTCACTTTCTGATAAAGGTTATTCACTTATGATTGTTGAAAATAGAAAAGGGTATTTCAATGAAGATAAAATTGCAGAACTAAATAAAAAAAGCCATCCTGCAAAATTTTGAGAATGGCTTTTAAGTTTTCGGAAAGCGGAAATTATTTTTTTGGCTTAACTTTTGGTTCAAAATAAACACGTGTCATATCGCGGTATTCCATAGCATTTACAGGGAAATTTTTAACATATGTTTGTACCAAACGATAATTTTCATCATAAAAAATA
>CAISYK010000161.1 GCA_903889605.1 uncultured Bacteroidota bacterium | reverse complement strand
TCTCAGTTAAAGATGGCTTTTCAGAATGACGGATGGTGGGGAACAGATACTGTGAAGGTAAGAAGCACCTTAATGGAAATTCCAAGTAAACAAGTTTTCCTTAAAGTCCAGGAGTCGTATAAAAAACTCTACAACTCCAACTTGATAACTGATTTAAGCGATGAACTGCAAACCACTGAGTATGATGAGATGCTTCAGATCATCGCACAGAAACCTGATAAGACAGGAGGAAAACCATCAAGTCCGATTTTAAATTATGAGGGCTGGGCGAAGAGGTTAAAGGCCGCCTTTGATAAAACATACGGCTTCATACCGGGCACAGACGAGAATGCAATCAAAGCAGTTTTTAACGAAATACCCACTCAGAAAGCCTTTGTCCTGACTGGTGCGGCATACAACAAATTGTACAATGCAAACTTGCTGAATGATTTAAGCGGCGAGCTGGAAGCATGGGAAATCAACGACTACATGAAAATAATACTATCAAAACCAAAGGGATAATGGAAAAAACAACACACAACAAAAGAAAAGTAATCCTGATTGGACTGAGCGTATTAGGAACTGGAGTTGCTGGCTTCTTGGGCTGGAACTATTGGAGGAATAAGAAACAGGTGAATCAGGAAAATGATTCATCCTCCATTACTGAACCGGAAGTTAATGCCACGCCTATTGCAAGAAGCGATGATTTTCCATTGAAGATGGGAAGTAAAGGAAGCAGGGTGACACAGCTTCAAAATGCTTTAATCAAAAAATACGGTGTTGGAATACTGCCTAAATATGGGGCAGACGGAATGTTTGGAAAAGAGGTGGCCGCTGCTTTAGTAAAAGCGAAGATGCCTTCCTCAATTGCAGAAACCGACTATGACAAGCTGGTGGGATTAAGCGGATTGACCGGAATTGAAAACGGCGAAGAAATAGTAACTATCACCGATTGCGAAATCTTTAAATCCGAAGAGAAAACAAAGTTCCAAATACCAAAGGACATTGTGCTTGGAGAGAAAGAGTTTACTTGTCAGGATTGGATTTATTTCATTCCAAAGAACAGTACAGCCCTTTTCAAAGTGAAAAAAGAAAATGTAAAATCGTTTAAAGAATTTAAAAATGAAAAATCTCAGAAAAATTAAATACATCGTAATCCACAGCACAGCAGCGTTTACGAAATCAAATGATGAAACTCCATTCCACTATTTGATCGAGCGGAATGGAAGCATTGTGAAATTATTAAAAGAAAATAAAATCAGCAGTGCTGTTCATGCAGACAATTCAACCTGCATCCACATAGCCTATATCGGCAGTGCAGATAAAAAGGGTCAGCTGATGGACGGCAGAAGTAGTTCGCAAAAGCATGCCATGTTTGATTTGATTGTTTCTCTTACCGAGAAATATCCACAGGCAGAAGTGCTTGGACAGAGTGATTTTCCGGATGTAAAAAAAGCCTCTCCGGGATTCGATGTAAAAAAATGGCTGAGAGAGTATGAACCCGATTTAGGAATTGCTGCATAATGCTGTTATCAAAGCTCAAAGGAATACTCCGAAGTAAAGGATATGAACTCTACACAAAGCAGAATGAATTAAATATTGTAGGGATAAGGTCAGAAAGTACCATCCCCAATGCATTTGATGATGAGATTCATGTTTTTTATAAAGAGGCTCCTTTAAAATGGAACTACCATGTTTATAAGGTTACAACAGATCCGGGAACTTTTTGGCTGCGTAATCCAATGCAGCCCCAAGGTACAGCCATCTTAGCGCAGGGGCAGTATAAAGGAGCTTATGAAATCGGTATGCATCAAGGACAGTACAAAGCACTGGTTCAAACAAAACCAGTAACTGTAATCAGAGATTACGACAGAAATGCAAAACTGGATTTTATAAATGGCTCAAAAAGTAAAGGAATGTTCGGAATCAATATTCACCGGGCAAGTTCGAATGGAATTACAAAGCAGGTAGATAAATACTCCGCCGGATGTCAGGTCTTCGCTAATGTCAATGAATTTAATGAGTTTATGAATTTATGCGACAGACAAAAATTAATCTACGGCAACAGTTTTACCTATACGCTGATTGATTTCAGAGCAGTGAAAAGACAGACACTTAAAAGGCTTGCAATCGGAACAGTGACGGCAGCATTTGGTTTAACAGCATTGTGGGCAATCCTAAAAAGAAAAAACAAAAAGAAAAAACAAAAATGAAAAAAGAAAAGAAAAAGAAAAAGAAAAATCGATTTGTGAGTGCTTTAGCGCAACTGCTGAAAGACAAAAACGGAAACCATAGCCTGCGAGAATTAGCAACAGCAATGTTTGTGATTGTACTTATTGCGAGCGGAATTGCAGAACAGTTCTTTAAAATGAAAATGCAGGAGTATATGTTTTGCGCCTTTGTAAGTTTAGTCGCAGCAGGTTATTTTGGATACTCCATTGAAAAGAAAACAAATTTAAAATCTAAAAGCGAATAAATATGAAACAGTTATTTTCTTCCTTTATCATAGGCATCATGATTTGTGCGTTTGCAATTAATTTCCGCAGTGACAAATCGCAGCATGTAAATGTAAAAGAGGGAGGGCAAGAAGTTATTATGCATGGTAACTCTGACAGTCTTCTTTACATTCCGCTCAAATGGTTTAATCAGCCTGCAATAGTAAGGGATTCACGAATTGTATTTTGCTCCAGTACTTATCAGTACATGTTTGATTTACAAAAAGAAAATCAAAACAGACAAGGGACGCTTTGCGATGAGTTGAATACAGCCTACAAACAAAACAGAAAAAACTATTTTGAAAAACGGACGCTGAGCCGCGCTGTAATGATAAGGGCAGGAATTACTGCAAGTGTGTTTATTAAATCACTAGAGTAAGAATGAAAGAGAAAACAATCATTTCAACCACCACCCTTGCAGCTTCTCTGATGATGTATTTCTATGCGAAGAGCTTACAAAAAGATGCAGTTCCGTATGTAATGATTGGTGGCTTTATGGGGGCGGTAATTGGAGAAAGTATTATTGAATATTTAAACAAAACTAAAAAATAAAATTATGGCAATAGTTATTGAGAACAACGGTACGAGTTTAAAAATCACCGAAGATGGTGCTTCTCGTTTTATTCTAAAAAATCAAATACGCGGGGTGGAAATTGTGAGAGATTCCATTATCAAGATTGATGTCGGGCAGGGAGCATTGAACAATATTTTCTTTGATCAGACTGCTGTAATATCTCCGGCATCCACTGGTGTTGAAAATTTACGCAGTCAGATCATGGACTTGATTCAAACCAACGTTTCCGGTATTGCAACAGAAGCGAATCAGAACAAGGAAATAGAAGCTGTA
>CAISYK010000160.1 GCA_903889605.1 uncultured Bacteroidota bacterium | reverse complement strand
TTCCGGCAAGTGAGGAGATGTTTTCACGGTAAAGGGGGAAACACGATTCATTTTTATCGTTGACGTCATATTTTTTAGAAACAAAAATCAAAGCTTCCGCCACTCGTTTTCTTGCTGAATCATAGGCTAGTTTCAACAGTTTTTCTTCTGCCTCAGAAAGGTTGTTCGACAGGAGTTTTAAGAACTTCATTGATACCTCTTTGTTGGAATGAAGAAGCTGGAAAAAGTCCTGTTTTGCAATAATGGCAATTTCAGAGTTTTCAATTGCTATAGCCGATTCCTTATGTTTACCTTCATCAAATAAAGCTCCGTATCCTAAAAAATCTCTTTCTTTATAAATTTCTGTGATATATTTCTTTCCCCATTCATTTGTTTTATATGTTATTATTTTGCCGGATAACACTAAATAAAGTACGTTGGAAGAATTACCCTCCATAAACAGCAGATCTTTTTTCTTTATTTTTTTAATGGTTTTGTGCTCCGCCAGCACATTAATATCGTTTAAAGTTTGGGCAGTATTGGCAAAATCATTCAAACTTTCAGTATTGCTTTCAAACGACTTTTTAGTAAGCCGGCTTTTCTTAAGCCTGGTGCCGACAACCCTAAGCAGGTCATCACCAGTAAATGGTTTTGGAAGGTAATCATCAGCTCCCAAATCCATACCTTTCCTAAAATCATCTTTCTCTGTTTTAGCAGTCATAAAAATGAAAGGTATGCTAATCATTTCCGGGATGTTTTCCAGAGAACGCAAGACACCATAACCATCAAGTATCGGCATCATAATATCGCACAATATCAGATCCGGCATATATTTACGCGCTGATTCCAGGCCTATTTTTCCATTATCAGCTGTAAAGGTTTTGTAACCCGCTGATTGCAGAAGCCTGGAAGCATTTTCACGAATATCTGTATTGTCTTCAACAATAAGAATTGTATTATTCATAGAATTTAGTTTTAATTTATATTTAGTTTTAATTTTCTATTAAAAAGCGGAATTATATTCATTTCGACTATTATTGATGACGATCTTTATATATTTCAAAAATCCGTGATATAAAGCACTATTAAAAATTCGTGCCAATTGCCAAATCATAAATAATTATAGACTTAAGGTGTAAATTCTATTGTAATTAATATATCATATGAAAATAAATTTCAAAATATCATGAAAGCCTGCAGGATCAGTGTTTGTTATAGATTTAATCAATAAGATTCAACTTGGAATGCATTGGGAGCTAATTAAAAATCAAACGCATGCGTTAGGCATCAATGGGTTGAATTTGTGAGAATTAGAAATGTTTGAAGAAAATAATCAACACTTTAGGAAAAATAATGCCGGAGGGAAATTGATATATGGTTTGGGGTGGGAGGGAAGATATCTTTCTCAATAAAATACAAGATCATTCCTAACCTTAAAAAGTCTTTTCAGGATAACAGTTAAATTAAGATAAAGGACTAAAAATAAATCTAAATTACCTTCATGCAATAAAAACATTGGCTTTATTTTTTAAAGCAGATCTTAAATGAATGGAATCCGTTTTCAAACTCATAGTTGATTTCCCAATTTAAAAAATCGATAATCTTTTTAATAATAGATAGTCCCAAGCCAATTGAATCTTCATTAGTTTTGTATCGTTTAAACCTAGCAAAAATATTTTCTTTATTTATAGGGGAGTCTGCGCCTGTATTCTTTATAATAATACAATTTTCATTTGTAGTTATGTCTATAGTCCCTCCGGAAGGTAAATTATATTTTATAGCA
>CAISYK010000159.1 GCA_903889605.1 uncultured Bacteroidota bacterium | reverse complement strand
CTGATGACGCGTATTTTTGACAGATTTATTGTAACTTCACGGCTGATTTATTTTTTTTTCATATAATATTTAAACCTCTTAATATTTTTTTTAAAATGGAATACAGAATTGAAAAAGACACAATGGGTGAGGTAAAAGTACCTGCCAGTAAATATTGGGGAGCGCAGACTGAACGCTCACGCAATAATTTTAAAATAGGACCAGAGGCTTCAATGCCTAAAGAAATAATTTATGCCTTCGGATATTTGAAAAAGGCTGCTGCCGTGGCAAATAATGCGTTAGGCGTTTTAGCAACAGATAAAATGGACATCATTGCAAAAGTCTGCGATGAAATTATTTCCGGAAAACTTGATAGTGAATTTCCTCTCGTTATTTGGCAGACAGGTTCAGGAACACAATCTAATATGAATGTAAACGAAGTAGTTGCTAACCGTGCTCACGTATTACTAGGGAATAAATTGGGTGAAGGGAAAACATTTATTCATCCAAATGATGACGTGAACAAATCTCAATCTTCAAACGATACATATCCTACTGCTATGCATATTGCAGCATACAAGCAGGTGGTTGACATAACTATTCCGGGAATGCTTAAGCTTAGAGACACTTTACAGAAAAAATCGGAGGACTTTAAAAGTATAGTAAAAACAGGTCGTACACACTTTATGGATGCTACACCTTTAACTCTTGGTCAGGAGTTTTCGGGTTATACACAGCAAATTACAAACAGTGTCCGTGCGCTTAGAAATGCATTGGAAGTAGTACGCGAATTAGCTTTGGGCGGAACAGCAGTTGGAACAGGCTTAAATACACCTGAAGGTTATGATGTTTTGGTTGCTGAAAAAATTGCTGTACTCACTGGACTGCCGTTTATAACAGCACCAAATAAATTTGAAGCCTTGGCCGCACACGATGCAATGGTTGAATTGTCAGGTGCTTTAAAACGTTCCGCTGTAGCATTAATGAAAATTGCGAATGATATTCGTATGCTGAGTTCAGGACCTCGATGCGGAATCGGTGAAATTATTATTCCTGATAACGAACCTGGTTCATCCATTATGCCCGGTAAAGTAAATCCTACTCAGCCCGAAGCATTAACTATGGTTTGTGCGCAGGTTATGGGAAATGATGTTGCAGTTTCAATAGGAGGTTCAAACGGTCATTTCGAATTGAATGTGTTTAAACCATTGATTGCCGCTAATGTATTGCAGTCTGGTCGCTTAATCGGGGATGCCTGCGTTTCCTTCAATGATAACTGTGTTGTTGGAATTGAACCGAATTTACCGGTATTGAAAAAACATCTTGAAAACTCCTTGATGCTTGTAACAGCCCTTAATACACATATAGGGTATGAAAATGCTGCTAAAATCGCTAAAACAGCCCACAAAGGAAATAAAACTCTGCGTGAAGCAGCTGTGGAGCTTGGTTTGTTAACCAGCGAACAATTTGATCTTTGGGTTAAACCGGAAGAAATGTGCGGTTCTCTTAAACACGCATAACATATTTTATCCCCTGACAGGGTTTTAAACCCTGTTAGGGGTTATACTATTAGTATTTATTATGCAGCCTATTGTAACGGTTCAGTCCGGGCTTGTCGAAGAAGTGCATGTGGAATTTATATATCAATTTGTCCTCTTAATTATTTTTCGCAGAGGGTAAGGTATTCCTCAACAAAACTAAAATATTATCCTTTATTTTTAATACACCATTTGAAAAAAAAAAGTACCATATTATTTTTCCTTGCAGTAATATTTATTGTTCCCCTCTGTTTATTTGCTCAAACAGATACTTCCGGCACTGCCGGCGAAATACTTATTAATGGTAAACGTTACAAGGCTGTTGATGAAAAAAAAGCAGAAATTGTAAAAAGTAGAAAAAAGACGGTCCAGCCCGACAGTATCTTTATTATCAATAATAAAAAATTTCAATATTATAATAATTGGATTACAGGCGGATTAGGAGGGCAGCAGAATTTAACTTATAAGCGTGAATTGGGCTTTGCGGGAGGTTTGGATTTTAATTTCCATGTAAAACATAATTACTTTCAAGCAGGGGTGCTGCTTTCAGGTGTTAGGTTTGGTTCATACACCAACTATCAATTCCATTCAGGTTATGGTAAACGCTTTGAAGACAAAGATTACCACTTTGCTGCGTTTATTGGTGTTTCATACTCTACAGGAACTACGATTACACAAATTGATTCAGCAAAATATTCCCGAAAAACATATAGTGAGCCCGGCTTATATATACAGGGTGAAGTTATTAAAAAAATTACTTATGATGTAGGTATTGGTGTCTGTATGTTTGCGGACTGGAATCAGGAACAGAGTATGATTGGGCTGAGATTTATTCTTTATTTTTCCGGTGCATACTTGGGCAAAAAAAACAAGGAATATAATGACTACTAATATGTATAGTCACTAATCAATATCTGAGGAAACCCATAATTTTATCTGAAAATTTCAATTTACTCACTTCCGCATATCATAATATTAGATGTCAGACAAACTTCTCACCTTTTGTTATTTTCACATCATTAACAAAAGTTTTATATTAGATGTCAGACAAACTTCTCACCTTTTGTTATTTTCACATCATTAACAAAAGTTTTTATTTGCTGCTCGTCCTCTTTTTTGCAGATTAATAAGATACCATCTGATTCCACTACAATATAACCTTCTAAGCCCTGCAGAATAACCAGCTTATCCTGCGGAACATTTATAATGCAGTTTTTAGAATTGTAGGTTATCACATTTTTACCAACAACTGCATTATGGTCTTCATCGCGTTTAATATGACCGTATAACGAGCCCCATGTGCCTAAATCACTCCAGCCAATTACCGAAGCGCGTACATATACATTTTCGGCTTTTTCCATTATAGCATAGTCAATAGAAATGCTCTTACATTGATTATAAACGCCGGCAATAAATTCAGCTTCCTGCGGTGTGTTGTAAACAGCATTACCTTCTTTAAAACTTGCGGCCATTTCAGGTGAATGTGTTTCAAACGCCTTAATAACACTTTTAACGCTCCAGACAAAAATGCCTGAATTCCAAAGGAAATCTCCGCTTTGCAGAAAGAATTTTGCCATTTCCAAATCGGGTTTTTCTGTAAATGTTTTTACTTTTTTAATCCGGCTGTCAAGCTCTTTAGTTTCAGTTTCAACAAATTGAATATATCCGTAACCCGTGTCTGGCCGGCTTGGGCGTATACCAAGTGTTACAAGGCAGTCTTCCGCAGCCGCTTTTCTTACACAGGATTTTATTGCTTTAACAAATGTGTCTTCTTTGGTAATTAAATGGTCAGATGGTGCAATGATTGTTATTGCATCCGGGTTCAGCTGTGCTATTTTGTAGCAGGCATAAGCAACGCATGGTGCAGTATTTTTGCGTACAGGCTCACTTAAAATAACCGCATCATCAATCCCGCTGATTTGGGCTTTCACTAAATCAACATACGAATCATTGGTAACAATATAAATATTTTCTTTTGGGCAAAGACGCAGAAAACGATTGTAAGTTTGCTGTAGCAGTGTCTGACCAGTGCCTAAAATATCCATGAACTGTTTTGGATGTGCAGTTCTGCTCATAGGCCAAAAGCGGCTTCCTATGCCGCCTGCCATTATAATGCAATAATTGTTTTTCATTTTGTTTTTAATTTCAGCAAATAACGGCTTTGAATAACGTGTTTAAATGAATTTACTCTAACAAAAAAATCATTATGTAATTGCTTAACAGGGTATTGTTTTAGAAATACTGTCGTGTAATTATTTATCTGATTTATTTTTACATGCGTTTTCGTAAATCCTTTTTTTATTGGTTATTCGTATCGTTTATTTTAAGATTTATGTAATTTTTTAAGT
>CAISYK010000158.1 GCA_903889605.1 uncultured Bacteroidota bacterium | reverse complement strand
TCATTTACTGTTAAGGATACTACTGATGAAGTATTGCTACTTACCCCACAAGTATTACTAACTCTTACGCTATAGGAAGTAGAAGCGTCAGAAGATTCGTCCTTATTTCTGCATTATCTTTTTGAAGTTGCTCAATTTGTAATTGCTGTTCCTTTATTGCTTGGGTCAAAATTGGAATAAGTCCGATATAATTAACGCTTTTATAAGTGAACGGTTCATCTGCCTGTTCGCTTTTTTCTGATTTGATTTTATCTTTTGATGAGGCTAATACATTTTTATTCGGTTTGACAGGAGCAACATTTTCCACTACAAGGTTTGGAAACACTTTCAAAAGTTCTTGAGCGGAAAAGCCATATTGCAAACTTTTTGGCAAGTTTAAGTTGTGTGTTTCGCTTTCTGATTTAAAGGAATAACTAATTGGATTGATTTCTTTGAGAAGTGGAAGAACTGAATTTAAACCTACAATATTTGTTTTTAATCGTTCATCAGAGGGATTGCTGAAAGTTCCAGTAACAGTTACATTACCTGAAAAATACCCAGCATAATTTGTGGTGCCAGCCGTTGCAGACCCATAAACTCCGTAGTTCGTTCCCGCAGTAGTCTGGTCTGCCAGGCCATACAAACCAATGTTAGAGACGGATGCCTTCAAAGCATATCCCAATACACCAATGTTACCATTAGGATTATTTAAACCATCAGCACGCCCAAACACTCCTTGATTATTCCCATTTAGCCCCGATGCTTGCCCCGATGCTCCACGATTTATCCCGTTTGTAGTCGTTGCGCTATCAGCAAATCCAGACACTCCTATATTAAATCCTGTATTTGCCCCTGAACCAGAGCCCCATACTCCTACATTTGCCAGACTGTTTTTTGCAATTCCAACAACACCATCATTCTCTCCAACGGAAACCCCATTTGATGTACCACGTACCCCTTCATTAATACCATTAAGACCTGTTCCAGATACTTTTGAATATATTCCATTATAATAATTATTTACAGTATTTCCCCCTGTAAAGCTGGCATTAACGCCATGAGGAACTGTATTAGTTAAAGCACCAGAAATATCCAATTTGGAAGCAGGGTTAGTAACACCCAGCCCAACATTACCAGCATTATAGTACAAATTGTTTCCGCTTTGAATCCAAGGATTTGCTGGGAGATTAACTGTATTTCCTGCACTTATTGAAAGTGCATTCCCTGTTAAGCTCAAGATTTGAGCATCTGTATTTATTGTTGAAAGGTTAACTGTATTACCTCCAGCAATTGAAAGGTTGGTTCCGCTTAATGAAAGTGACGGAGCTAATACTGCGCTTCCTGCTTTCTCTGCATACAATGCGTATGGTACTGATAGCATTTGAGATGTGCCCATCGCCAAATAATTAGAACCTCCTGCTGCATCCATTTCCACTTTAACGAAGTAAATACCAGTACTCCAATTAATCGTTGAAAAAGTTCCTGAAACAACTGTTCCTAAACCAAGCTTAATGGAAAAAAGACCAAGATTATTGGTTGAAACATTTTGTGTTTCAGAATAGCTAACGGAACCGCTTACGCTACCAACAAGAATACTTAAACGTAATGAAACATTAGTAGTAGCAAGAATATTGCCATTTGCATCCCTGGCAACTCCTTGGTAATTAACAGCCTGTGGAGTTTGTGCAAAGAGAGAGGATAGAAAAGAGAACATCAATAAAGTAAAGAATAGTTTTTTCATGATTTTTGGATTTTAGATTTAAGTGATTAATTATTTTTTTGAATTTTGTAGTAAGCACATTGATTTTGATTGTTCGATATTTTCAGGACATATAACCCTGAGGCAAGCTCACTGGTATTGACTTCAAAAATGCCAGTGGATTTACGAATAAAAGATGTTGTAATTTCTTTTCCTGAAACATCTATCAATACAATAGAGTTAATTTCTTGCGTTGCATCTTTTGTTTTAATGGTGAGAAAATAATTAAATGGGTTTGGATAAACATCAATATCTAATTTCAACACAGAAACATCCATGACACCCGTTGTTAGGGAGAAAAAGGGTTGTTGAAAGCCCTGCGTAATCATTGATTGCGAATTTGAATAGGTGTCAATCATTGGTTCTCCCATTGTCCAACTTAATGAGGAAGTAGAGGCGGTATAATAATCACCAGTAGTGGAAAAGACCTGTGGTGAGATTGATTGTGCATTGGTCTTTATACCAAAAGCTAATGCAGATAATAACAATAATTTTGTTTTCATAGTATAAGTGTTTATGTTATTTAGTAAAATGCAATTCGTAATTTTCATTCCCAATATATCTGAACCAAAGTTTATTTACATTTAGTTTATTGTTTTTTTTTAAATTACCTACTGGTTAAAGTTGGTCTTACTTTCAACTAAAATTGACATAGAATTGCAATTTTTCAAGATTGAAATAGGTAATTATTCTTTAATCAATTTGAAGGTCTTGATTACTTTATTTTCTTTAGTATCAAATACTCGTAAGAAATACAATCCATTGTTGAAATTTGAAATATCAATTTGCGATTCCTTAGTTGTTAAAATAACACGCCCAGTTAAATCCAAGAGTTCAACAAAGTTTCCTTTGGCCAATCCATCAATTCGTATGTTGCTTGTTGCAGGATTGGGATAAATAGTTGATACCAAGTCAATCTTGCTTTCAGTTATTTTGGTTGATAAAGGATTTGGTAAATTAAACAAGCTATCAATATCACAGGTAGTTAAAGCCTTATTGTATATTTTTATGTCATCCATTGTACCTTTAAAATAATCTACCATTGTCCTGTCAACTCCAATTTTTAAATGAGCTGTATTATCAACATTAGCAGTCGAAACATTGGCACTTGTAGTTTGTGTGTCTAAAACATTATCCACATAAAAACTTATTGTATTAGCCACTCTGTCTACAATATATAGTACATTATGCCAATTGCCATCATTCAAATTTTGATTTCCTTGAAAAGAAACACCTGTACCTCCCTGACCAAATTCGGTTGCCAATTTATTTAATGCCGTAGTGTTCCCAACAACAAACTGGTAACCATTTCCTGAGTTGTCCATTTTTGTGACGATACCGCTATAATTGACATTTGAGCCATTCAATTTAATCCAGGAGGATATTGTAAATGAAGAGTTGTTTGAAAAGTTTAAAGACGAATTATCAAGTACATCAATATAGTTGCTGGTTCCATTAAAACTGTATGCGGAATTTGCGTTTCCGAACCTATCCGAAGTTAATACAGCTCCCGTAACCGTACCATTTAAACTATTTCCACTTAGGTCATTCGCATTGCCAGTAAAATCATATCTTGCTACCAATCCCGAAGTAAT
Organism: uncultured Bacteroidota bacterium; assembly: GCA_903889605.1. Classification (GTDB taxonomy): domain Bacteria; phylum Bacteroidota; class Bacteroidia; order 2-12-FULL-35-15; family 2-12-FULL-35-15; genus 2-12-FULL-35-15. Next base: position 3,997 of record CAISYK010000158.1, on the reverse strand, counting down.
ATCTGATGAGTTTACTGTAACTATTACTGCGGTGGTATCAGAGCAGCTGTTACCTGTTGCGCCTACAATATAATACGTACCATTGGTTGCTGAGGTTGGTGTTGTATATGGTGTTGAAGCTCCAGCATTAGTATAGTAAGTATAAGTTAGACCTCCTGTTGAGCCTGTTGTTATTGCTGGTAAAGTTAGGTCAATAGTTAAAGGAGAACAAACTGCTATGGGATTTACTGTAACCACTGTTGGCTTTGGATTTGTGGTTACTGTCAATGCTGTAGTATCAGAGCAACTGTTACCTGTTGCGCCTACAATATAATACGTACCACTTGTAGCTGTTGTTGGTGTTAGATATGGAGTTGTAGCTCCAGCATTGGTGAAGTAGGTATATGTTAAACCTCCAGTTGAACCCACTGTTATTGCGGGCAAAGTGATGTTTACAGTTGAAGGTGAACAAACCGCTGAGGGGTTAGTAGTTAATACAGTAGGTTTTGAATTTACGGTTACTGTCGTTGTTGCTGATGTTGCAGGACAACCATTGGAATTTATTGTAGTCACACTGTTAGCTCCAGCGGTACTAACAGTGATGCTTTGTGTTGTTGCATTATTGGTCCATAAATAACTTGTAGCTGCTGTAGCTGTTAATATAACATTGCCACCCTGGCAAAATGTTAAAGGACCGCTTGCGCTGATGTTCGCAGTGATTCCAACACAAAGGTTTGGCATAGTATACAAACTATCAATATCACAGGTTGTTAAAGCCTTATTGTATATTTTTATATCATCCATTGTACCTTTAAAATAATCTACCATAGTCCTATCAACCCCTATTTTTAAATGAGCTGTATTATCAACATTAGCAGCTGAAACATTGGCACTTGTAGTTTGTATGTCTAAAACATTATCCACATAAAAACTTATTGTATTGGCTACTCTGTCAGCAACATATATTACATTGTGCCAGTTGCCATCATTCAGATTTTGATTTCCAACAAATGAAACACCTGTTCCTCCCTGACCAAATTCGGTTGCCAATTTATTTAATGCCGTAGTGTTCCCAACTACAAACTGATATCCATTTCCTGAGTTGTCCATTTTTGTAACAATACCACTATAGTTTACATTTGAACCGTTCAATTTAATCCATGAGGATATAGTAAAAGAAGTATTGTTTGAAAAATTTAATGAAGAGTTGTTCAGAACATCAATATAATTGCTGCTTCCATTAAAATTGTATGCGGAATTAGCGTTTCCGAATCTGTCGGTTGTCAGTGTTGCTCCATTAACAGTTCCATTATTTCCATTGCCTGAATTGTCATTTGCATTACCTGTAAAATCATATTTTCCAACCAGCCCCGTTGTGATATCAACTGTATTACAAGAACCTGAATAAATCTGAGTTACTTCCGTAGGGGTTAGTCCTCTATTGTATATCTCTAACTCGTCCAAAATTCCATTAAAATTAGGAGCGTTGACATTTGACCAATTCGCTTTACCAATAAGTAAATTCATTGTATTTGCGCCTATTGTTGCTGCTGAACCTGGAGTCGAACTAATTAATGCTCCATCCAAATAGCAAGTTGATGTACCGTTATCATAAATCAAAACATAGTGATGATAAACATTTATCGTTGCATTTCCTGTACCGCCTCCAGCATACTGCCCTCCACTGCTACCTGCACGTAAATATGTATTATTAGTTGAATTTACGGCCACATCAAAACCTTGCTGTGTCAAACCGCTACCCGATTGCTTACTAATAATTATTCCATTATATCCACTTGTAGGAGCAGATAAAATCTTACCCCAGAACACAACCGTCATTGCGTTTGAACCAAAGTTGTTTAAAGAAGAACTATTTAGAATGTCGATATATGAAGTAGTGCCATTAAATGAGTAAGCTGAGTTTGAATTTCCATTTCTGTCGGCAACTAAGGTGGCACTGGTAACAGTTCCATTGTTCCCATTACCACTCAAATCATTTGCATTACCATTAAACTGGTAGTATGCAACTAATCCATTTGTTGGTATTTGCGCATAAGCATTCATAGCTAATGCAAAAGCTGCCGTAATAGAAAGTAGTTTTGTTTTCATCTGTTTTTTTTAGAGGTTAATATTTCTTTTAGCTTTTCTTTAAGTGGTTTATTACTTAATCAAACGAAACTTTAAAAGGTGACTGTAAAAAGCAAATTATTTAATGCGTTCTATTTATTTCGTGCAATTTGTCTCCCCATAGCAATAAAAATAGGAGATTCAGTAAAGAGAAGTAATGTTGATTTTTATTCGACTTTTAATTCTTTATCAGACTATTTTTTATCTAATAATTTATCAATCATATTTTTTAGATATGAATTTTCAACTTTCAGTGACTCAATGTATTCGTCATACAGCTTTTTCTCGTTTTGCGAGATTTGATTAATTACCAAGCCGTTTGCCTTTTTGTTGTTTTTAATATTGAACACCATATTTTCATTAAATGAAATAATATCTTCGACTGAAATGCCCAAGGCAGTGGCAATTTCCTCCAATTTAGAAAATGGAATATCAACTGTTCCAGTTTCTAATTTGCTATAACTGCTTTGGGTAATTTCAAGTTTTTCAGCAACGTACTGTTGCGTGTAATCCTTGAGTTCACGGAGCTTTTTTATTTTTTGACCTAAATTCATTTACCCGACAAATGTAAAATGACTAATTCGAGTAAAATATTCTGATTAGGAATACTTTATCTGAAAGTCGCAGGTGCTTAAAATGCTCCAACGTTCATTCTTATAGGTCAGGAAAAACAAAAAAAAGAACACTTTTATTCTAATTCAAAAAACTTAAAGATTGCTATTTCATTGGATTTGAGTTTTGGTTCTGACAAATATATAAATATTCGCCATATATGGCGAGATGTTTTTTTAATATTCCATGACATTTGATGTATGTCAAAGGAAAAGGATATTCTTGTTACGATTGGTGATTACATTGGAAAAAAGGCAAAGGCAAAATTCAAATCAAATGTTGAGTTTGCAAATGTCTGTGATGTCAATGAAAGTACTATTAGGAGAATATTACGTGGAGAGCAGAATATATCTATCAAAGTTCTCAAAAGAATATGCGAAGCCCTGGAAATTAAAATGTCTGACTTGTTGAAAGAAGTGGGTAATTAATCTTGTCAAATCTTGTTTAGCTCAGCCCCCCCAAAGAGTTCCGCCTTAGCTTACTTATTTCTTTTTTTTATCACAACCCCATAATAATTCACCAGAAACTATTTTTTGTACTTTTGCCTCGTTCCGAAAATAGAATTGTTTTTTGAGCTTTAATATAAACAGAACAGATACCTGCATACTTCCCTCATATATCAAATAAAACAAGGTAATCAGCAACCGTTGGTAGATGCGTATAAACTTTACAGAAATGAGTTTATACATTTCGCATTTACCCATTATGGATGTGATTCTGAAAATGCAAAAGATATTTTCCAGGATGTAATCATTGCTTTTTATGATAATATTAAAAGTGGTCAACTAACCGAAATTACTGGCGAGGTGAAGACTTATTTGTTTGCTATCGGAAAGTTCAAAGTTATCAATTTTCAAAAAAAGGAATCTCGTAAAGTCACCTTTGATGTATCTACTTTGATTAATAGTCAGAACCAAATAGAAAACACTATGGCTGACAAAGAAGAACAAGAATTTATAAAGGCTACAATTAGTAGATTTTTAGATGAACAATGCGAGGATTGCAAAAAGGTACTGGAAATGTATTATTTTGAAGAGCTGGATATGAAAACAATTGCGGAAAGGATGGGCTACAAAAACGCCAATGTCGCAAAGAAGAAGAAGTATGAGTGTTTTAAAAAGTTGGCCGAAATGGTGAAAAAGAATTTAAAAATGTTGGTTTTTTAATGAGTGAAGTTTTGAAAAATATAGAAGAAATTGAAAGTTATTTTGAAGGCAAGTTAAGTCTTGAAGATAAATTGTTATTTGAAGCCAAACTGGAATCAAATCCAGAATTGGTT
>CAISYK010000157.1 GCA_903889605.1 uncultured Bacteroidota bacterium | reverse complement strand
AGGAATCAAAAGAACATAATTTCATAAACTGATAGACAGAAAAAAACTTTTTTTATCAATAATGATATGTTAATACCTAACCCTTTGTTTTGTTCAAGTTATTTTGAAAACTTCACTTACATTAAGTCTATCGAACTTCAGTATTCCAAATCCGAAAGTTTCCTGGAACGGCGGACCATACTTATTCAATAATAATACTATTACTTTTTTGCCCCTGAACGATACCACAGTGAACATATCAGTCAGCGACTCTTCGCAAATATCATGCGGTTCGGTAAGCAATTTTTTTGAAATCAGTGTTAACCCGTTACCTGTGATAACACTCTCCATGAGCTCTCTGAATGATTCTTCCTGTTCAGGCTCTCCGATTATATTCGCCGCATCTCCTATAGGATTTGACAACTATTCTTTTTATCGGGGATTTCTGCTGCTTCAAGGTTCTGCAAGTAATGAATACAGCGCAAGCGATTGGGTAAACGGCAATACCATTTATGCAATAGCGGCAAACCATGGATGCACCGGCGATTCCAGCAATTTTATCACCCCCGTTATTTCTCAGCCATTGCCAACCCCGCAGGTAAACTGCGGTACATCAACAGATACAACTATTGAATTCACATGGCTTCCTATTACCGAAGCTTCCGGCTATTTAGTAAGTGTTAATGGAGGGCCGTATGTTTCACCAAGCTCAGGAAACTTAGGAACAACAGAACTTTTAACAGGACAAATTCTGGGAAACTCTGCTGATATTACTGTAATTGCACTTGGCCCCGCACCTTGCGGAAACAGTGCCCCCTCAGCAATCCATACTTGTTATGCAATGCCATGCACCGCAATAACTTTCAGCATAAGTCCAAATCAAACAATCTGCAGCGGCGACAGCGTCACACTCAGCCTGTCCGGGTTTAGTATCGCAAACCCTCTCGTTGCCTGGAATGGAGGCGCTGCACTGCCAAACAACAACAGCTATATTTTTTCATCAGCAACAGACTCAATTATTCCGGTAACAATAAGTAATTCGTCAGAGCCATCCTGCGTTCCTGTTACAAATTATTTTATTGTTCATGTTAACCCCTCTCCTACTGCAGCCTTGAGCATGAGTACATCTAATGACACTATCTGTTTGGGGATTCCAGCCGCATTTTCGGCATCTCCTGCAGGTTACTCTAATTATTCATTTTATAATGGAACTAACTTATTACAAAGCTCCAACAATCCAAATTATCCTGTTTCAAGCGCCGCTGGTACTCTTTCAATCAGAGTAAGAACAAGTTATTTGGGATGTCAATCCACAACCGATACGCTGCATCTTACAACACTTCCTAGTCCCGCTGTGATATTATCATCTGTTCCCAGCAGCGGTTCAATTTGTTTTGGGGACACGGTTCATCTTACTGCATTACCAAATGATTATTCCAAATATGTTTTTTATAATGGTACAGTGATGCTGCAGGACTCTTCATTAAATACCTTTTCAACTTCAGGTATGAGTTTGGGTAATGGAAATAATATTTCTGTTATACCGACAAATTATTTTGGATGCGTTGGGGACTCCAGCAACATTCTGAATTATAATGTTTTGTCGCCTCCTTCAATTTTACTCGCATGTTCGGATATTGACCTTGCAGTATGCATCGGCGATACTGTTGCATTTACCGCATCACCGGCAGGAATGGCTTCATATCAGTTTTTTGTCGATACAACATCTGTTCAAATTTCTGCAAACGGCATTTACATTACTTCAGGATTAACAGCCGGCGACTCTGTTTCAGTGATAGGCATTGATAATAATGGCTGTAAAAGCCTTCTTAGCAATGCCATTTCAGTTCTTATTAAACCAAGGCCTGGTTTGTTTATTTCTGCAGATGATACAACCCTCTGCATTGGATCGAGTGCAGTTTTAACCGAAAATCAAAATCCTATTGTAACCGGCACAACATACAGCTGGAGCACAAGTTCAACAGATCCTTCAATCACTGTAAGCCCAAACAGCACTGCTGATTATATTTTATATTCGTCTCTTAACGGCTGCGCCGGCAAACCTGATACTATTACAATTTTAGTCGACAACGCCCCTCCAATAGCTTCTGCAGGCTCAAACCAGGTTTTTTGTATCGGCGACAGCATTACATTAACTGGAAGCGGAGGACAAAGTTATGTCTGGTCGCCGGCAATTGGATTAAGTGACCCAAATATTGCTGCCCCGCACGCATCACCTCCAGTAACCACTATCTATACTGTATTGGCTACTAATTTATACTGTTCTGATGCTGCATCAGTTACTATTGAAATGGATTTATGTTTATCTGATCTTACAGAGCCTATACCTTCCTGCATTACTCCAAATGGAGATGGGGTTAATGATTTTTTTAAAATTCCAGACTTTGGTTATTTCAAGAATAAGTCTTTGACCATTTATAACCGCTGGGGAAACGTTGTATTTAAAGAAACTCCTTATAATAATGATTGGGGAGGTTTATCACTTAATTCAAGCGAACTGCCTGATGCAACATATTATTATGTCCTCGATCTTGGAAATGGATCTAAACCTCATACTGGTTATATATTAATTCAAAGATAAACTGAACCATGAAAAAGATATATCTTAAAATAATAATTCTTCTCCTGATTGCTTTCAGCGGAAGAGTTATGGCTCAGCAAGATCCCATGTACACAATGTATATGCTTGACAAAATGCTTATTAATCCGGCATTCGCAGGAAGCTCCAGCTGGCTGGTGGGAACACTTAAATACAGGCAGCAGTTTATTGGATTTGACGGAAATCCGGTAACGGAAACATTTAATTTTCATACTCCTATACAAAAAAGACATATTGGTTTAGGCTTCAAAATTATTAATGACAAAACCGGTATAATGAACAATTTAAATGCTTCATTATTTTATTCTTACCACCTTAATTTTGCAGGCGGAAAACTTTCGATAGGATTAGAAGGAGGAATTTATAATAGAACAGTTGATTATACAAAATTAGTATTGACTGATCCTGCGGACAATTCTTTACCGCTTACCTCTATGAGTTCATTAGTACCTGATGCATCGCTGGGTATCTATTATCAGAAAAAACAATTCTATATAGGATTTTCTGATGTCCATCTGATAAAAAAAACCTTCAATTACAAAACAAAAAACGAAAGCAAATCACATCTTTATAATCACATGTATCTATTAATGGGAAAGGTTTTTGACATCTCAGATAAATGGGCTTTCGAACCAAGCGTCCTTGTTAAATATGAGGCTTCAGCTCCTATTCAAGCCGATGTAAACGCTCTGCTGTCTTTTCATGACAGAGTCGCAGTTGGCATACAATATAGGAGCAGCGACGCTGCGGCTGCATTATTAAAAATAAATATTTTGGACAATCTAAGAGTAGCATATTCATACGATATGACTATTTCAGGATTGTCGAAATATTCGGGAGGGGCGCATGAAATCATTCTTTCTTACGGAATAAAACTTCCGCCGCCGCCGGCAGAGAAAGAAATTCATCCAAGGTATTACTACTAATTTTTAATATTACGCATGAAGAATTTTTTAAATAAACATTTTGTCATTTTTTCAGTTTTCATTTTTGCTTTGAGCAGTGCTGCTGTTGCTCAAAAAAATTCTGATAAAGGCGATAAACTGTTTGATAAAAATATGTTTACTGAAGCTATTCCATTTTATGAATTAGAAATAAAAGAGAAAGATAAAAACACTATCGATCATGCGATGCTGAAGCTTGCTGATTGCTACCGTATAACCGGAGAATTTGAAAAGGCTGAGGAAACTTACAGGACTTATTTAAAGAAGAAAAAAAAGGATCCTACAGCGGTATTGAATTATGCATTATCACTAAAAAGCAGCGCAAAATATGCAGAAGCAGCTGTGCAGTTTGCAGAATATATCAAATTAAATCCATCAGATCCTTTAGGTAAAATATTTTTAAAATCATGTGATTTAGCGCAAATTTGGCTTGACGAAACTATCGGTAAAGAAGTTAGAAATGTTGAAAAAATTAACAGTCCGGCTTCTGATTTTGCTCCTGTTTTTTTATCTCCGAGCGAACTGGTTTTCACATCCTCCAGGGTTGGCGCAACAGAAGCGTTGATAAGCTTTAACGGCGGAAATGAAATGCGCCGGCTGGATTTATATGATGTTGACATAAATTCAATAGATGAGAAAACTAAAGTTGAAATAGAAAACTTAAAAGCAATTAATACCTCCATGCATGAAGGCCCTGCCACTTTCTCAAAAGATGGAAAAGAAATTTACTTTACCAGAACGGCATCAGGTAAAAGGAATACTAAAACAAATAAAGTTCTGAATACACTTCAAATATTTTATTGCTCTAAAGATTCAACAGGCAAATGGTCCAAACCTGTCAGCGCTTTTTCATTTAACAGCTCCGAATATTCTGTTGGGCAGCCAAGTATATCTAAAGATGGGAAAAACATCTATTTTATGTCTGATATGCCAGGAGGTAAGGGCGCAACTGATATTTATTACTGCACCAGGCAAAAAGATGGAACATGGTCAAAACCAATTAATGCCGGCGCTGAAGTGAATACATTCGGACATGAATTGTTTCCATATATTTCTGATAACGGTATTTTATATTTTTCCTCAGATACACACCCAGGAATGGGACAATTGGATATTTTTATGTCAGAATTTGATGGGTTTGAATGGACCGACGTTATCAACCTAAAACCTCCGATTAATTCCATTGCCAACGATTTTGGAATAGCTTTGGACGGAAAATATATGCGGGGCTTCTTTAGTTCAGACCGGTTCAATGGAAAGGGTGCTGAAGATATTTACAGTTTTTCAGAAACAACACCTTTAAAATTAACAATTAACGGCGGCTCAATGCAATTCCCCGACAAAAGTATTTACGACGGAATAAAATATAAATTGGTTGATGAAAAGAGTGCCGAAACTCAGCTGGTTCCTAAAAAAGGAATGTATTATCTTGCCTTGAATGAATCTCAAAACTATACACTTGTTGCGAAAAAAAACGGCTTTTCATATAATAAAATATCGATAAACATTACACGTGATACTTTAGGGAAGTACATAGAAGTTAAATTAAAACCCAGCTTAAGGACCATTTTAGCTGATGGCTGTATCATTTCCAACGTAATGACAGACAGCGCAAAAACGGAAGAGAAAGCTGTTGAAAATGTTTCCGTTTCCTTGGTAGACTCAACAACAACAATAGAAAAAACCAGCACGAATAAAAATGGATTCTTCGAATTTCATCAAATGCTGAATGCAAATGAATCATATAGTATTATTGCAAAAAACATTCCCAGAAATGATATATCCAATCCAATAATTATATGCAAAGGTGTCATAAAACACAAAGGGAGTCCTGTTACAGGAGCTGCAGTGCAGCTTTTGGAAAATGGAAAACTCTCCGAAAGCATAACCACAAACAAAAAGGGTGATTATATTTTTGAATTGCTCTCTGGAAAAAAATATTCGCTGAGAGCATATAAAAATGGCTTTGACACAAGTTCAACATCCTTTATGACAGCCAAAGCTGATATAAAAAATGGAATCTATAAAACATTAACATTGGATTCACTAAAAAAAACAGCAAGTATTGGTATTAAAGGATTTGTAAAGGATACGTCAGGATTTTTAAAAAATGCACAAATTATTCTCCGAATCGGAAATCAAATAATTAAAGAGATCAGATCAGATAATGAAGGAGCTTTTTCTTTCCAATTACTTCCAAATAATGAATACCAAATATCTGCGGCTTCAAAAGGCTATATGCAGAAAGATATTGAGGTATCCACCAAAGATAACCTGGCAAATTTTAAAAGTGCTGTTGAAATAATCTTAGACCCTATAAAAGTTAATTCTTCAATGATTTGGGAGAATATACTTTTTGTTTATGGTAAATCAGAAGTTGAAGCTTCATCCCTGCCTACTTTAGATAAATTAGTTAAATTCATGAAAACTAATCCTGAAATCACTATTGAATTAAGTGCACACACAGATACACAGGGAGATGCAGAATCAAATATGGTTTTGTCTCAGGAAAGGGCTCAATATGCCAAAAGCTATTTAACAATGGAAGATATTGAACCAAACAGAGTTTTAGCAATTGGATATGGTGAAAGCAGACCATTAATACCAAATGAAAAAACCGAAAAAGATTACCAAACAAATAGAAGAATAGAAGTAAGAATTATAAAACAATAAATTTAAATTAATAATAGATAAAATGAAAACAATAAAAACAATAAAAACTCAAGCAGGCATATTGCTTACAATTTTAGTTTTAATTACATCAGCTTCATTTACGGCAGGACCAGAGTGCGGTTCTGATGAGTTTTTAGATAAGTTCGCCCCTGCCCTGGGTGATTTCACTTTTATAAAAGCATTTAATGTGGTGTTAAAAAAAGCAGATGAAAAAAATGAATTCTCTTATGTATTCAGCAAAGGGTCAAACTATAAAATTGTAATTTGTGATGTTAATGCAGAAGGCAATAAAATGGTTGTTAATTTTTACGATAGAAATAAAAAACTTATTGCTTCAAATTATTTAAAAAGCAGTAAGAAGTTTTTTCCAACCATAAATTATGCCTGTTCTGCAACGGGTGTATATTATGTTGAATCATATTTTGAAAACGGCAAAAGCGGATGCGGGGTGAATATACTTGGTTTTAAAAGCTGATATTCCCTAAAAATAAAACAACAGCGCAGTATCATTTCGATGGTGTTTTTTTCACAAAACGCAATATATAATGACATAATTAAATTTATTATGTCATTCATAATCCTTTCGTTTTTCAGGAATGATGAAGAATATTTTCAATATAAAGAAGGCCTTTCATCGCTTAACAAGCTCTTCAGGATGACAAGGTAATTAATTGACAAGCTGCTGTAAACTCTAAAAATATTGCGATCTTTTTGCCATTTATATTAACCCATACGGTTATATTATTTGAGTATTGTCTCGGGGGCGCACTTAGTATCTTGATTTATTTGCGAAACCGGCCACAATTAATCCCATAAAAAAAGCACCGAGTAACGCTTCTGAACCAACAATCAGTTTATAAAAGTCTGATGAATACAAAGGATTAATATCACCCAATCCTAAAGTCGTAAAAGTCACAATTGAAAAGTAAATAGAATTTACCCAATCTAAATTTGTTTCAATGCAGCTGACTGTGTTTACAGTAATATCAGAAAATTTATAAATAATTGAATAAATAAAAATTGAAATCAGAGTTGAAGTAAAAATTCTTACAGGGCGTTCTCCAAAGCCCCAAATAATAAAAGAAACAAAATCAGAAATTGATTTAAATAATGTTTTAAAATTATATTTCAAAGCAGAAAACCCATACTCTTTATTGATTTTCCAAATAGATGTAAATGATTGCAGAAATCTTGTATCCGCCCAGCTGTTTTTCATTTCATATAAACGCTCATAATAAAACGCTTTACTAACTTCTTGCTGTTGTCCGTTCGATTGAAACAGCATCCGCAGTCTTTTATAATTATCGGATATTGTTTTGTAAGTGGTAATAATATTACAATGATATTCCCTTTTGGGCGGGACATATTCAAAGTTTTCAACTTCAACCCTATTGAAAGAGAAATTGTTTGAACAGCAATTTTCTACAATCAAATTTGAAATACTTGTGCTTTCAAAGTATGCTTTAAAAATACTGCAGTTATAAAATCCTATTCCATATAGTCTTGAATTTACAGTATATAAATTTGTGAATTCAGATTGGTAAAACTTACTGAATTTTGCTTCAGCATTACTGAGAATCAAGTTCCTAAAACTTGAATAGAAAATTTTAATTTCATCACCCTTGCTTTTCCCTTTAATTTCAAGAAAATCAAGATTTGTAAAATCAAGATTTCTATTGTTTAGTTCGCCCCACTCTTTAATTTTCAGTCCTCCTAACTTTAAAACAGTTATGCCTGGAGCAATCACCTGAGTGCTGATTTCAGGCAGATCAGGTGAAGCCGAGCCGATGTATCTAAAAGTTTCTAAGTCGCCGCTGTAAGTTGTTTTAATTGGTTTATCCAACTTGTATTTCCATTTAACCCATAAAAAGTATGGTTTAAATTTAAAGTATTCGGGGTGTTCATTTTCATAAACAATAGATTTATGACTTTCTATTTGTTTTTCATGCTTTCTATTTTCTATTGGTATAAAAAAATATGAAACAATTGCTTCCTTTATTGTCTTGAAAAGAAAAACCTCTTTGTCCCAATAAAAAAAGTCTCCTGTTTTATCTGTTTGTAAAATAAAATCAATAGTCAAACTGTTTTCAGTAAGCCACTCATCAAAATGCGGAAGCGTTTTTTGAAAATAATTTAATAAATCATTCAAATCATTTTCGCGTCTCCATTTGTTGAATTCCAGTGGTGTTAACGCCCACAATTCGTAAGGTTTCAGAATTGTCATTATTATTTTTGATGTATTTATGCCATTGCTTTAATTGTTTCAAATAATTTGCCTGCAGCTTTTGCATAATTATTTCTGCACTACCAACTTTTGTTTTTCATGCCATTTCTTTGTTTTCACTTCTACCATATACATTCCGCTTTTCAAATCACGAATATTAATCTGCACCTGATTTTGTTTCAGTAATTCCGATTTGACTAATTCCCCAATTTCATTATAAATGTTCATGGTCACATCCTCATTTAAGGCATTGTCTAAAACCAAAGTAACCGCGTCAAAAGCGGGATCAGGATAAATATTTAAATGTTTAGCTTCTCTAATTTCCTCTATACCTGTTCCGCCATTCCACGTATTAAGAATTGTGCCGTTATCACCGGCAATAAAACCTGTATTTATATCTGCAAAATACACTGCCCTCAAGTCATTTGTTGTTCCGCTAATTTGTGAAGTCCAGTTTGTACCGCCGTCGGTTGTTTTCAGGATTGTTCCATAACCTCCAACAGCGCAGCCAATATTGGTGTTGGTGAAATAAACTGAAAATATCCTATGATTTAATACGCTCGCCTGTTCAGTCCAATTAATTCCGCCATCGGTTGTTTTTTGAATTGTCCCTGTATTGTATCCAGTGTATCCTGCAGCATAACCAGTATTGGCATCAGTGAAATATATTGAATACAAAGTATTATTTTTTTCGTTTGAAAGTCTTGTCCAATGCGTTCCGCCATCGATTGTTTTTAAAATCGGGCAGTTAATCCCAACAGCATATCCTACATAGGCATCAGTGAAATATATTGAATACAAATCATTAATTGTTCCGCTTGTCTGCATTGTCCAGCTTGCTCCGCCATCAATTGTTTTTATAATTGTCCCGCTGAAGCCTGCCGCATAACCCACTTTTGCATTTATGAAATATACTGAAGTTAAACCATGTGTGGTTCCGCTTGATGATGCTGTCCAGACTGTTCCTCCATTAACAGTCTTTATAATTGTACCTTCCATTCCAACAGCATAACCAGTATTGGCTTTAGGGAAATGAACCGACACTAAACATTTAGCTTTTCCGCTTGGCTGCTTTGCCCAGTCAGTGCCTCCATTTATAGTTCTTAAAATTTCTCCCGGGCCGGTAATACTCCCCCCAACAGCTAAACCAGTTTTGTTATTAGTAAAACAAACTGAATACAAATCATTTGCAGTACCGCTTACCTGCTGTGTCCACTGGGCATTTGCAGTAATTGTAAAAGCAGTTAAAAGAGTAATGACAATTGCAGCTTTTTTCATTTTATTTTTGTCAGAGATTTATGTGCTGACTCCGCACTTTCATTTTATACTATTTATTAATTTGTATTAGTCCAATCTTAAAAAAACACCCGCTTTCTCGACTCCGCTCGAAATGGCCAGCGCGCAGTCATTTCT
>CAISYK010000156.1 GCA_903889605.1 uncultured Bacteroidota bacterium | reverse complement strand
TTTCAAACGAAAATTATCAGGATGTCAAAGAACAAAATTGTAATCGATAGATATTGTGTTAACTATAATGTAACACTAGTGATTGTATGTAAAAAATATTTTCTTGCTCCAAAATTCCACCAGTATGTTACAAAAGTGGCCAGAAGTTTAGAAAGCATAAAGTATAAACCAATAAATTCGGTAAAACTCCAAATTAAAAACGTATTAATTCCTAATCCTATTGCCGTTATAAGGGCATAATATAAAAATTCATGGTGGCGATTCTCAATTTTTCTTATCTTAAAAATCCAGAAAGTGCATAAGTAATAGTTTAAAACTGTACCGGACATAAAAGATATAACTGACGATTTTACGTAATCAAGACCAGAAAAATGGGTTAAAACGAACAGCATTGCAAAATCAAGAACGGTACAAAAACCGCCTACGATAAAATATTTTACAGCTTGTGTAAAAGTTTCATGTTTTAAAATTGATGGGGTGTAATATTTGCTGATTATTCTTTTCATCTTATTACCTGAGATTTAAATTTCAAACGAAGTGCGAAGTAATGAAACAATACATTAAATGAATTATAAATGGCTTTTTTAGATACACTTGGAGAAGGAGCTCGATAATGGATTGGTATTTCCGCATAGCGATTTTTTCGTAACAAGTAACGCAATTCAGTTTGAAAAAAGTGAGCCTTTGATAACAGTCTATATTCCACTAGCGTTGCGTTATAGTTACAACAATATCAACTGATTACAATCTTGTTCTTTGACATCTTGAATATTTTCGTTTAAAAAGAGATTTTTTAATGGTGTTCTATCAAATGCTGAAAGGCTTATCAGTTGCAGGATTTCATACAATTTCTGTGGTAATTTGAGCTTCTTTTTTGTAATAACTACAAGCACATAAGTTGCAATTGCGATCCAAACCTGCGTTCTTACTGCGTTTTCACTGTGTCCCCAAAATGTTTGAATTTTGAGATGCTGCTTGATCCATTTGAAAAATATCTCAATACCCCAGCGATTCCTATATAAAGCGGCAATTGTGAGAGCAGATAATTTGAAATTATTTGTAAGAAAAATAAGGGTGTTCCCAGTTTTAGCATCAAAATACCGTATTCTTCTCAACCGTTCTGGATACTTTTTTGATGTCACAGCACCAGTAAGGACAATGGTTTGATCACAAATTACCCCTGTCTCTTTCTTTGTTATTTTTCGTTTAATCACCCGATACTTCATATTATCTTTTGCTGTCACCACAAAGTTTGTTCTTTCAACTGCAAGCCGCCTCAGTCGTGCAAAATCGATATATGCCTTATCCATTACCAAATAGCTGCCAGCAGGAAAGGAAATGTAATCCAATGTATTTACCTCGTGAACTGAGCCATCTGTGATGAAAATGTACTCTGGTATTGCGGTTTTCAAATCAAGCAGTGTGTGTAGCTTTATGGCTGCTTTTGCTTTGCGAAACTTGGCCCACCAAAAGACATCCAGGCACAGATCAATGACAGTGGCATCAAGAGCATAAACTTTGCCTTTCAGTTTTAGATCCAACAGATTGTCGTCCTTGCACAAAACTCGTGCATTATCGATTAGTTTAAGCGCAAAATCACGGAATATGCGCCAATCTCTGTTTTCATTGGCTCTTGCAATGGTTGATTTGTCAAATGCTCGACCAATACCTAAATGATAGAGTTTGTCCTTATGGAGTCGCAGACAAAGTGCTGTATCAGAGAGGCTTTCTCTATGTGTAAGTTGGCCAAAAGCCATACATAGAAACTGTTTCCAGCAGGTTAGTCCTTTATTATTGTAATCGCCATTGTATCGTTTAACACACCCTTTAAAGACGTCATCAGATGCAAATTGGATCAATTGGGTAAACACCATCTTTCCCTTGTTCATGCTGAATATTTTGCACAAAGGAAACCAAAATCAAATTCAAATCACCGCCGTCATAAAACCTTAGCAAACGAAGATACATCAAGACTTTCAAAGAACATTTAACAATTTATACGCAACGCTACTG
>CAISYK010000155.1 GCA_903889605.1 uncultured Bacteroidota bacterium | reverse complement strand
GTATATTTCGTTTCTGCTGATTTTTTATTCGTGGCTTATTCGATTTAAGATTGTCAGAAAGCTTTAGTAATGCAGCACAATGTATTGTTTTCTCATAATAGGTTAAACGCTTTCAATACGCGGTTTGATAGACTTTATGCTTTGGCATAATACAAAACACAAAAAAAAATAATGGAAAAATTTGAAGTTGTAATTATAGGTTCAGGACCCGGTGGGTATGTTGCTGCCATTCGTTGTGCTCAATTAGGAATGAAAACCGCCATAATAGAACGATATAATACCCTTGGCGGGACTTGTTTGAATGTTGGTTGTATTCCATCCAAAGCATTATTAGATTCTTCCGAACATTATTATAATGCTTCACATTCTTTTACTGAGCACGGCATTGATCTAAAAGATCTGAAAGTGAATTTCAAGCAAATGATAAAACGTAAAGCCGGGGTTGTAAAAAGCAATGCTGATGGGATTACGTTTTTAATGAAAAAAAATAAAATAACGGTTTTCACAGGCCATGGTTCTTTCTTAGATAAAAACACAATCGAAATAACTGGTGCAGATGGAAAAAAAACTCAAATTGAAGCAGTTAAAACAATTATTGCCACCGGTTCAAAACCGTCGTCATTACCCGGAATTGAAATTGATAAAAAACGCATTATTACTTCAACAGAAGCTTTAGCATTAAGTGAAATACCTACCCATATGATAATCATTGGCGGAGGTGTAATTGGTCTTGAATTGGGTTCGGTGTATGCAAGATTAGGCTCTAAAATATCTGTCCTTGAATTTACTGGCGGAATCATCAGCAATATGGATAGTGCATTGGGTAAGGAACTGCAGAAAAGTTTAAAAAAGTTAGGCTTTGAATTTTATCTTAACCATAAGGTTACAGGGGCTTTTTCAAAAGGTAATGAGGTAACGGTGACCGCAGAAAATGCAAAAGGCGAAAAAATTGAATTAAAAGGTGATTATTGCCTGGTTTCTGTCGGACGTAAACCGTATACTGATAATTTAGGTTTAGATAAAGCGGGTGTAAAAATAGACAATCGCGGTAAAATTGAAACCGATGATCATCTGCAAACAAATATTCCTGGCATATATGCAGTCGGGGATGTGACAAAAGGTGCAATGCTTGCTCACAAAGCCGAGGATGAAGGTATTTATGCGGCAGAAATTATAGCAGGACAAAAACCGCATATAGATTATAATTTAATTCCAGGTGTAGTTTATACATGGCCCGAGGTTGCTGCTGTTGGTTTTACCGAAGAGCAATTGAAGGAGCAGGGCAAAAAATACAAGGTCGGTAATTTCCCTTTCAAAGCAAGCGGAAGGGCCCGCGCATCAATGGATACAGATGGATTTGTAAAAGTGCTGGCCGATGAGGCAACCGATGAAATATTGGGTGTACACATTATAGGTCCGCGTGCCGCGGATATGATTGCTGAAGCTGTGGTTGCCATGGAATTCCGTGCAAGCGCGGAGGATATTTCACGTATAAGCCACGCTCATCCTACTTATACAGAAGCTTTTAAAGAAGCGTGTTTAGATGCGACGGGTAAAAGAGCTCTGCATATTTAAAAAAATACCACTAAGGCACTAAGAACACAAAGATACACTTAGATGATAACACAAAAATATATCAATGATTTAGCATATAAGATTGTTGGATGTGCAATCGAAGTTCATAAACATCTTGGTCCTGGCCTTTTGGAATCTGTTTATGAATTGTGCCTTATTGAAGAATTAAAATCCGCTGGCTTGCAGGTTACATCGCAAGTTGTTGTGCCTATATTTTATAAAGAGAAAAATATTGGCGGGTCATTAAAGCTGGACCTTTTGATAAATAATCTTATAATTGTTGAATTAAAATCAGTGGAAATTATCTTACCTGTATTTAAAGCTCAATTACTTTCATATTTAAAACTGACAAATAAACCTAAAGGATTACTAATAAATTTTCATTGTGAAAACATTGTCCATGATGGCTTAGTTCCTTTAGTAACAGAAGAATTCTCTTATCTTCCGCGAGACTAACATGTAGGAACTGTCTTTTATAAAAAAACATTATTAGCTATAGAAAATTGACTAAGTGAAGTAAAATTGGCATTATTGTCATATAGATGGAAATTTTTTATTATAAAGAACATATTAGCTGCAAAAAAAATTGACTAAGTGAATCTTAGTGATCTTAGTGCCTTAGTGGTGAAAAAAAATCAAGAATACATGAAAACAGGCGTATTACTTATAAATCTTGGGACACCCGACAGCCCAAAAACGTCGGATGTTAGAAAATACTTATCGCAATTTTTGAGCGATCCCAGGGTAATTGACATTAATCCGGTCGGACGGTTTTTATTGGTAAATGGCATTATTGTACCATTTAGAGGGCCTAAATCAGCTAAGTTGTATCAGAAAATATGGACAAAAGAGGGATCGCCTCTTTTAACAAATAGTGTTAAAGTAAAAACATTATTACAAGAGTCATTAGGCAAGTCATTTGTTGTTGAATTAGGTATGCGTTACCAAAACCCAAGCATTGAATCTGCTTTGGACAAATTGCGTGAAGCGCAGGTTCAGAAAATCATTATAATTCCTTTGTATCCGCAGTATGCGTCATCAAGCACCGGTTCTTCAGTGGAAGAAGCACTTCGTATTATTAGTAAATGGGAAGTAACGCCGTCTATTGAAATTATTTCGAAATTTTATGATAACAATGATTTTATTGACGCCTGCGTAGAAAGAGCAAAAAAATACGATCTGCATAAATATGATTTTTTTATTTTTAGTTATCATGGTTTACCTGAACGCCACATTATGAAAGGCGCATCGCATTATGGTGCAAATACTTGTAATATGGGCAGCTGCTGTAATATTATTACAAAAAATAATCAATATTGTTATCGTGCAAATTGTTTTGAAACATCCCGTCTGTTAGTTAGGCGATTGGGAATTCCGGAAGGAAAATATGAAACAACATTTCAATCGCGTTTTGATGATGGTTGGATAAAGCCATACAGCGATAACGTGATTAAGCAAAAAGCAAAAGAAGGCAAAAAGAATATCTTAGTGTTTTCACCTGCATTTGTTGCCGATTGCTTAGAAACTATTTATGAAATAGGAACAGAATATAATGAGCTTTTTAAGGAGCACGGCGGTGAAAAAATTACGCTTGTCGAAAGTTTAAATGATCATCCAAAGTGGATTGAGGCCTTGAAGAAAATGGTTTTAAAGCATTCTAATCTTCCTGAGGCATAATCCCATTGCGTATAATAAATAATCCAATGTTTGTTTCCGTGTTGTGAATTGTTCGTATTCATACTATTTTCTTGAAATACTTTTATTATTATTGGGGCCTGCTCCTGCGGGCCGGGCTTTCCGCTTCAATCTTCCCAAATGAAAAATTCGGTAAGGATTTCCGCGGAATTTATCCTGAGCCTGTCGAAGGGATCCCTCAGGCAAAAAAAAATTCTTAGACCATTATTTTGTAATTTAAATAATTCATACTTCCTATTCAGGCATGTCCCCCCGCTTTCTCGAATCAGCTCTAAATGGCCAGTGCGCAGTCATTTAGGGGGCTGATTTTTCCGGAAAAGCAATATAAAAGGATGTAATTTAATTTATACCAATACTTGTTATAAACTAATCCAAACTATTGTTTTACCTTTTCCAAAGTTTCAAACTTTGGAAAAGGTTTTGCCTGCAATCACAAAAATAACATTGGACTATTTTGTATTAAGTAATGGTATTATTTTTGTCATTCAGAATCCTTCCATTTTTTTTGGAAGAATGAAGAGTCTTGTCAATATGAAGTATATTCTGCTTCGAATAACAAGATCCTTCAACGCCAAAAAGGCGTCTCAGGATGACATTTTTATTATTATTTTTCGAACAGTTTCTTGAAATTTGAAGAAATCATTTTCATTGTTGATATCTTTTTAGAAATTGAGCCATCTATGCGTTGACTATTGGAATTTGGTCATGTTTCAAGGCAAAAGCATGACGCAAATCATAATTTATTTGCCTGTAAAAAAATATTTTTATACAATTTTAAAAAACAGATAAAACTATGGCTTTCAAATACAAATCACTGGAAATCACAAAAATTTCCGTTATCGGAGCAGGGCAGATAGGTCCGGATATTGCTTTGCATTTTGCTAAATCACTTTCGTCTTCCGGCGTTAGTGTAATTGTTGTGGATATTTCTCCCGAGGCATTGGAGAAAGCTAAGGCAAAAGCGCATAAAAAAATTCAAAAAGGTCTTGAATCAGGTGCATTCAAGCCCGAACTGGCAGAAAAGATTAAGAATTCATTGGTTTTTTCTTCTGATTATGAGAATGTGCGCGGTTCAGAAATTGTAGTGGAAGCTGCTACCGAAGATGAAAATATCAAGGACAAAATATTCCGTC
>CAISYK010000154.1 GCA_903889605.1 uncultured Bacteroidota bacterium | reverse complement strand
GTGTTTCATCAAATTTAATATTGCTTCAGGGGGAGCCCTGCGGTCAATTATAGCTAACATCAAATTGATATTTTGAAAGGCTGCTGTCGGCTGTAAACCTTGTTATTATTCCTCTTTGTGTTAATTCACGCTTGTTGCATCCATTGAAGCCTACAGCATAATTCAACTGTTTGTCATTAATTCTGAAAGTAACTTTATCAGGATTTTTATTTTCCAGTTCCTTAAAAATTAGTTCATTCCATATTTTACTCATCACCATTTCCTTAAATGAAGGATGAAAAGGGCCGGCTATAAGGGACTTCCCGTCAACTAATTCTTCAGAAGGATGCAGGCCGATTCTTAAAATCAGGATTTTATTTTTTTCAAAAACTTTTACAAGTTCCTTGGCCCATAATACCGCTTCTTCGATAGACAGCGGTTTATATTTTCCACTATTATAAAGTTTTTCTAATGCCGTTTCTTTAATAATAACTGTAGGATAAATTCTTGTACTCTGCGCTCCCGTTGCAGCTATGTCATTTGCTGTCTGCAGTGATCTTTGAAAAGTATCGTATGGTAAGCCTATCATCATTTGAAGTCCAAGCTGAAATCCATTTTCCAGGATTAAGGCGGACGCTCTTTTTACTGCTTCAAAGTTATGCCCTCTGCCGGATTTATTTAACACCTCATTATTGGTCGACTGCGCGCCAAGCTCAATTGTTGTTACTCCATATTTTTTTAATAAATCAAGGTTATCCTGTTTGATATAATCGGGACGGGTAGATATTCTAATGCCCGAAACGAGCCCTTTTTGAATGAATTTGAAGGCCTCTTTCAAATATTTCTCCTGAAGGTCAACAGGTATGCCTGTGAAACTTCCTCCGAAAAAAGCAATATCAACAATTCTTTTTTCTTTCATTGTGCCAAGGTATGTTTCTGTAATTCTCTGAACATCACTTGGCTGTGGGGTGGATAAAATTCCGCTTATTTTCTCCTGATTACAAAAAACGCATTGATGCGGACAAGCCAGTTCAGGAAGAAATATTGGAATATTTGAATGTTTATTTTTTTTCATTACCCTCAGCCAAATGCTTAACCCATTATTTTTTTGCCGTTCAGCAAGCCTCGAAATTTTCCGGCAGCAGTAATTCAAGGGCTTCTAAATTACACTTTATTAACGGCTTTTGAAAAAATGCCGCCACATAATCATTTTTACAGCACCTTTCCGCAGCTTCATGGTCATATGAATTCGTGATAACAATAATCTTCATGCATTTTTTGATTTTTTCAGACAATAAACTGAAAGCATTTAGAAAATCAAAACCATCAATATCCGGCATATCCAAATCTAAGAAAAGCGCAAATGGGATTTCACCAATACCTGTTGTATTAAAATCTTGTAAATATTTCAATGCTTTCTTCGCTTTTGTAAACACAATTACATCATCCGCAAACTGATAACGAGTAATAATTTTCGCATTAACGAAATTGTCAATTGAACGATTGTCAACTAACATAACTTTTGAATTTGCCTTTTTATTTAATACAGCTGCCATAATAGAGGTTTTTAAGAAAAGTAAAAATATATTTAGTTCGTGTGTTCCGCAGAGCTTCTTTTAGGATTTAAGACAAAATAACCGAGTAATAATGTTATTACCAATGCAGTTCAGTTTTCAATATTAATCATGTAAGATTTAGGCAATATTTGTTTACTTTTACCATGCGTCTTCAAAAAAATTGATTTAAAATAGAATGTAATTTTAAAATGATTAAGTTAAAAGAAATAATATCCCAACTGGAAGGTGACGTATATACGGCGTTTGAAAAAACGCTTTTAAAAAACAAAGCCGACAATTTTGTTTTACTTCTTCAATCATACAGAAAATCAGGTATTTCTGACAGTGAATTATCAAGTAAACTCGGTATTAATTCAAACTCGTTTTATGTATTAAAATCAAGGCTTTACGATAAAATTCAGGAATTCTTGTCTGCTGATATATTTATTACTCAGGAAAACATAATAAAACAGCTGCTGCAGGTTCCTGAGGTATGCTTCAACAGTCCGCGCGAAACTGCTGTTGCCTTTTTACAAAAACTGGAATCTGAATTGCTTCGGTTTGATATGCATAATGAATTGCAGGTAGTATACAGCGCTTTAAAAAAAATGCATTTGTATTCCGACAAATATTTCCATTATTCAAAGCTGTTTAACAAACACGTTGCGTTAGGATTATCGCTGGAAAAGGCGGAAGAAACGTTAGGTAATTTTAACCGCTTGCTTGGTCAATATGATTTCTCCAGATCACAGCAGCTTTTAGATAAACTGCATTTCATCAAAAAGGAAATTAATAACCTATACGCATTAAACCCTTCCCGACAAATTGAAATTATCAAAAACTTTGTCGAACTGCAGTTTATTTTGTTTTGTTCTGGAAATAAGTCTAATGAATTTGATACCGAAGATCTTCTGCAAAACACAAGAAGACTTTTCAGTGAATTACCGGAAACATCAGCCCATAAAAAATGGGAAATTGTATTGGATTATTTTTATTTTGAATATTATCAATCAATTTTTCAAAATAAAACGGCTTTGCAGTATTACGAAAAGGTCAATAGCCGGCTTTCATTTTTTCTG
>CAISYK010000153.1 GCA_903889605.1 uncultured Bacteroidota bacterium | reverse complement strand
CCAGAATATATTTCAAACGTATTCTAATAAATCTCAAAATGAATCAGGCAGCATGGATTCTATAAGTAAAGCTTTAGAAAAAGAATACAACACATTGCTTGTAATACACAATAAATATTTGAAAGACTTTATTGAAAAAAATCCTTCATCCTTGGCTTCATTAGCAGCCATACAGCAATTGCCAGCCGAAGAATTTCTGGAAACATATATCAAAGCAGATGAAAGTTTATTTGCAAAGCACCCAAACTCCCCGTATGTTAAATTGTTTCATGCAGATGTGTTAACGAAAAAAAGTTTAGCAGTCGGGTCTGCTGCACCCGAAATATCAATGAATACTCCAGAAGGAAAACCGCTTTCACTTTCATCCCAAAAAGGCAAAACAGTATTGGTAGATTTTTGGGCATCGTGGTGCGCTCCATGCAGAGCCGAAAACCCTAATGTCTTAAAAGCATACAACAAATATAAATCAAAAGGTTTTGATATTTTCAGCGTTTCCCTCGACAATGATGCTGAGAAATGGAAAGCCGCTGTAAAAAAAGATAATTTAGCCTGGTCAAGCCATGTATGTGATTTTAAAGGATGGCAGTCAGCTGTTGTGGCACTATATGGTTTCAAAGGAATTCCTTACAATGTATTAATTGATAAAGACGGAAAAATCCTTGCAAAAAATCTTCGTGGTGAAGAATTGGAAAATAAATTGGCCGAGATTTTTAAGTAATTAATTATATTTTAGATATTAATATTTCAATGTCGTTTAGTTAAAAAAATAAAATGCCAACGCCATTTCTCAACTCCGTTCGTAATGAATACGTGCGATGTAAGTTCGAGCGGAGTCGAGAACTGCGCGAGGGGATTGAGTTAGAAATATAACCTTAATAAAACGACATTGATTAGTATTTAGATATTAGTCAGCGGAAAAGAAATATCCAATATCACATATCTTATCTCAATAATAACCTATTCAATGAAAAAATTACAATCAGTTTTTTTTACAATTCTTTTAATACCATGTATCGGAATTGCTAAACCATATTTCCAACAGGAGGTTCATTACACGATCAATGTAAAATTAGACGATGTAAAAAATGAAATTACTGCGGATGAAAGTATTGAATACATTAACAATTCGCCCGACGAGCTTACTTTTATTTATATGCACCTATGGGCAAATGCATATAAAGATAATACCACTCCTCTTGCAAAAGAATTTTTAAGGAGCGGCGAAAAAAAGTTTTTTTATTCAAAGGAGGAAGATAGAGGATATATTGACCAGCTAGATTTTAAAGTGGATGGAAAGCCTGTGAAATGGGAACTTCTGAAAGACAGTATTGATATCTGCAGAATATATCTTAACCAGCCTTTAAAAAGCGGTGCGAAAATAACCATCACCACTCCCTTTCATGTTAAAATTCCATCTGGTGAATTATCCCGCTTGGGGCATATAGGACAATCGTATCAAATATCGCAGTGGTATCCTAAGCCGGCAGTTTATGATGTTAATGGATGGAATTATTTTCCTTATTTAAATCAGGGCGAATTTTATTCTGAGTTCGGCACTTTTGATGTTAGTATTACTCTTCCAAAAAATTATGTGGTAGGCGCAACAGGCGATATGGAAGGCGGAGAAAAAGAATTGGAATGGCTGAATCAAAAAGTAAAAGAAACAGAAGCCATAACTTCTTATAATTCCAAAGATCTGGCTTTTCCTGTTTCCGAAACTGAAACAAAAACATTGCGGTTTAAACAAAGCAATGTACATGATTTTGCGTGGTTCTGCGATAAGCGTTACCACGTATTAAAAGGCGAAATTGAAACACCTCATACAAAACGCAAAGTTACTACATGGGTTATGTTTACTAATGCTGAAGGTGATTTGTGGAAAAACAGTATTAAATATATAAATGATGCAGTTTATTATTATTCACTTTGGAATGGTGATTATCCCTATAACCAATGTTCTGCAGTAGATGGAACTATCAGTGCAGGCGGAGGGATGGAATATCCTAACATTACAGTTATCGGCAGCTCCGGCAATGCCTTTGAGCTGGACCTCGTTATTACACATGAAGTAGGGCATAACTGGTTTTATGGAATGCTTGGCAGCAATGAACGAAAACATGCATGGATGGATGAAGGCATCAATTCTTTTGATGAACTTCGTTATGTGGAAACTAAATATCCCGACAGAAAACTTATTGGTCGTTTTGCTGATAATACGGTTGGAAAAGTATTTGACCTTAAGCGTTATAAACAAAAGGCACAATACGAATTATCTTATTTATTTCCTGCAGCTAAAAACGAAGATCAGCCTATAGAACTTCCTGCCTATGAGTATACCGATATAAATTACGGCGGAATTGTTTATTCTAAAACCGCAATTGTATTTGATTATTTGAGTGCCGTTATTGGTGAAAAAGAAATGGACAAAGCAATGCAGCGCTATTTTGACGAATGGCATTTCAAGCACCCTCAGCCTTCTGATTTTAGAAAAGTATTAGAGCAGTCTACAGGCAAAGATCTTAGCTGGTTTTTTGATGGTTTGATCAATTCAACAAAAAAGCTGGACTATAAAATTAAATCCTGTAATAAAAAAGCAGATGGCTCCTGGGATATTGAAGTTAAAAACAAAGGCGAAATAAAAGGTCCTCTTTTTCTTCAGGGTATAAAAGATAAAAAAGTTGTAAGTGAAATAAATTACGACGGCTTTGATGGTAAAAAAGCGCTGAGTTTCCCTGCAAATGATATTGATTATTTTAAAATTGATTATTTTGAAAACATGCCTGAAATCAATAGAAATAATAATACAATCCGTACTAAAGGTGTTTTTAAAAAAGCGGAACCATTAAAACTGCAATTTCTGGGAAGCCTCGACAATCCTGATAAAACACAACTTTTTTTTACTCCCGTTGCTGGCTGGAACAATTATAATAAATGGATGGTAGGGTTTGCTTTTTATAACAATATAATTCCCCAGAAGAAATTAGAATTTGAGATAATGCCGATGTTAAGCTACAGCACAAAAGATTTTGCTGGTTATGGACGAATGATGTATCATATTTTCCCTAACAGCAGTTTGTTCCAAGATATATCTTTTGGCGTATTAACAACGCGTTATTCATATACCAACCACCCAACTGATTTAAACTATAATAAAGCAGCACCTGAGCTGGCAATTGAATTTAAAAAGAAGACACCGAGAAGCCCTTACAAGTGCAGCATTCGCTACCGAAATATCAGCTTTTTTCAGGATTATTACAAAGGAAATTATGAGGTTACGCCGACGGTATATTCCCGTGACCCAATATTTTTAAATTTTAACGATCTTACGTTTCAAGCTTCAAAAGCCTCTGCAATTACTCCATATAAGATAAATGTAAATTTACAGCAAGGTGAGAATATAATTAAAGCTTCATTAACTGCAAATTGGACTTACAACTTTAAAGAGAAAAACAAAGGTATTGATGTCCGTTTTTTTGCTGGGACATTTATTGGAACAAATGCTGTTGATGCGGACCCTTACAGATTTCGCCTGAGCGGACAGCGCGGATATCAGGATTATCTGCACGACAATATTTTTCTGGGCAGAAGCGAAAAGGAAGGTGTTCTTGCTAACCAGTTTACTGAAACCGACGGAGGATTCAAATATTATTCAGAGGTGGGGCAGTCAGCAAAATGGTTAACAGCATTAAATATTAAATCGTCAATAGGCAATTTAAAAGTGCCTTTGAAATTATATGCTGATATCGGGACAACCGCTGATAATGCTTCATACAAACAAAAAGTATTATATAATGCCGGAGCATGTATTTCTTTGGTAAAAAATGTTTTTGAAATTTATTTTCCGTTGGTTGTATCTGATGATCTTGCAAATTATAACAAATTGAATAATGTAAAATATGCTGAAACAATTCGTTTTACACTGAATTTCAACCTTCTTAATCCATTTGATTTAATTAGAAGCTTTTAGGTTTGTTTTATATTTATTATTCAAAGTAATATTGAAGCGAAGATTGATTATTCATTGACAATTTCATTCCGGCCTTTTCTTCTTTGCAAAGTTCGCTGCGCTGCTTAGAAGGTTTTGCAGGTATAAGGCAAAAACTATCAACCTGAGTTCGATTGTTAATTTAGGCTAAAGCCCAATAATAACAAGGGTTTATCAAATCCACGCCTTAAAAGGCGTGGCTATTATTT
>CAISYK010000152.1 GCA_903889605.1 uncultured Bacteroidota bacterium | reverse complement strand
ACTATTATACTTTGAAACAAAACTCGAACACAGGCTGTAAGCACTAATGAATGGACTGCTACACTGCCTATCTTTATTACTTGGTTTATACAAAGGTAACGTCATTTTATATTGCTTTTTTGAAAAAAATTAACCCTCGAAATGACTGCGCGAGTTGTCATTTCGAGCGAAGTCGAGAAAGCGAGGGGCATAAATTAATTGGACTATTTTATAAGTATAATTGGTATAATCTGTTTATAATGATATACTTCGCTGGGGCAATGGATTTTTCAGAAACTATTACTTTTGAGCCGCATCTAATTTGTGTCTGTCAATAGAGTCGGGTAATTCAAAAAACAAACAAAAAATTCTTACTATAGATTGACAGATTAAAGCGGAAATGATTTAATAATCTGTGAATCTGGGCTAATTTTGATATTAGAGACAGGCTCTGATTATTTAGTTACATTAAATTTACCTTTAGTCAGGCATTTGTAATTGCTGTCGCAAATTTCATAAAAATAGATGCCGTCGGCGTATAACCCAGTGTTAATATTTGCACTATGATTTTGAATATTATACACTCCTGCTGTTCTGCCAAAAGCATCAGTAACTTTAACACTAAAGGCTTCATCTATTTGTGCAAATACATTTAAAAAATTCGTTGCTGGATTTGGGAATATTTTTACTTTATCTGCATATACATCATGTTCATTAATGCCTACCCATCCTGTAAATGTAATATCGTCTATAAATAATACGCTGCCAACTCTTGCTGAAGCCCTGTTTTTGCTTGCCCCGAAAATAACAATAGCTGTGTCCGGAAGCTCCGAGGAGAGGTAAGGGATATTATATTGAAATAAGGCGTATGAAGGTGTTGCTGCAATCTTCAATTCACCAAAAGCTATTGTATCGCGGTGTGTTCCATTCCTTTTAAGCATAATAATACGTACACCTCCGGTGTCATAGCCAACTGGGCTGTATTTCGCCCAAAATTCAAGTTTTTCAGGCCGGTCAGTAAATGGAAAACCATATACATAGGAGGGCGGAGAAATATTTACTTTTCCAGTAAATACAAGTCCAACGGTATCATCAATTACACCTGGAGCCGGATTGTTGGGTACGAATACCGTTTTTAACTTTAATGCATAATTCCCTGAGTGCTTATCCAAACCTGTGGCTTTGAAAGCAGAAAGGGCATTAGCAGAAGAAATTACAGACAGGAAATTTAAGGATGCCCAACTGTCGGGAACCTGGTATGAAAATTCGTTATGCCAGTTTTCAAAACCAGCATTTGGCTGAGCCGTACAATTTATAATGGCGAAAACCGAAATTAGAATTAAGAGGGAAGTTTTATTCATGTGAAATATTATAATCCAGATATACCATTTATTTTATTTTTGACAAATCAAACGAAGCATGATTTGGCGTTAAAATGTGAAGGCCAACAGCTTATTCTTTATTGGAATAATGTGTTCTGAATACAACTGTCCTCACAAAAAATTACCATTCCATAACCCATTAAATTAACATTTATCTAATTATTTATTTAACAATATTAAATTTACCTTTAGCAAGAGCCCTTTCTTGTTTATCACGAATTTCATAGAAATATATTCCTTCCGCAAATAAATTAGTGTTTACATCTGAATGGTTATTCAGAATTTTATAAACACCTGCCAGCTTACCAGAAGCATCAATTATCTGAACATTGTCAGCGTTTTCAATCTGTGCAAGTATATTTACATTATCCCTCGCAGGATTTGGGAATATTTTTACTTTATCAGTAAATGGATTATTTTCACCAATACCCACCCATCCGCTAAATGCTGCATCATCAATAAATAATGTACTGCCTACTCTTGCCCTATACTTGTTTTTACTGGAACCGAAAATAATAGAGGCCGAATCAGGTAAATCATTTGAATAATAAGTAAGGTTAAGCTGAAAAAGGGTATATTGGCTTGTTGCAGCCAAGTTCAGTTCGCCGAAGGCGATAGTATCGTTCTTTGCTCCATTCCAATTTTGGAGAGTAACGCGGACTCCAGCGGTGTCGTTTCCTAAAGGGAAATATTTAGCCCAGAATTCAAATTTTTCAGGCCGGCCATTATATGGAAAACCATATTTATAAGAAGGGGGAAAAAGATTTACTTTTCCTGTAAAAGTAAGTCCAATGGTATCATCAATTTTGTCGGGAGCTGGGTTATTTGTAAGAAAAACAGTTTTAAGTTTAAGCGCATAATTACCAGAATGCTTGTCTATACCAATTGCTTTAAAAGCGGAAAGCGGATTTGGCGGAAAAGCAGTTGAGAGGAAGTTTAAAGTTTGCCAGCTGACAGGAGTTTCGTAATTATATTGATTGCTCCAGTTTTCGAACCCGCCATTTGGTTGTGCTGCACTGTTTAAAATTCCGCAAGCCAAAATCATGAATATAAAAAGGAGCTTTTTCATGTTTGTTTTTTTTACAGATATGCTATAAAATATTGGTGTTTTAAATTTATGATAGTTCAAAGTATTTATTTCATTAGGAATAATT
>CAISYK010000151.1 GCA_903889605.1 uncultured Bacteroidota bacterium | reverse complement strand
CAAATTTAAATTTAATAATTCGGCACCTCTAAATGTGTTTCTGTTCAAATAACTTAAATTCATCCTCGGTCCGGTATAATTATTTGATTTGGAAATAATATCAACTTCAGTCCTTAAAGTACGTTTGGGCATAGGTGTCATTAAAATTGTTACATCCAAAAATCCAGGAAAGGATGTGTCACTTTCAGTTATTTTAACTCTCACAAATTTGAAATTACCCATTGACATTAACCTGTTGAGAGTAATGTTGTGATTCTTTCTTGAATATATTTCCTGTTTTCTCAAAAAAACTGATTTTAAAATTACTTTTGGCCGTATATTCATTTCTGCAGCTTTACCCAAAAACAAATAACCCAAAAGTTGTACGGTGTCTTTAGTGCTATCAGAAAGTTCACTATTTAAAGCGTAATCCTGATCTATATAAACATTGTTAACTTTATAACTTATCAAAGCATTTTTTGGAATGCTGTCTTTTAAACTAATCTTTAAAGTCACACTATGGGTGCCTTCTGATGTGTCTGCATTAAATACCAAATAGTCAGGATTAAAATAAAAATATCCGCAGTTTTTTAATAAAGCATCAATCCTAACTCTTTCTTTTATTAAGTTATCAAGACTGTAATCCTCTCCTGATATTATAAAAGATTTCCCTTTTTCAGAAAGTATTTTACCGCTTAAATCCGCATCCGTAATAGAATATTTAAGATCTTTAAGTGTGAAGGGTATATGAATGCGGCTTAAGTAAATAACCTTTGCTGAACGTTTATTTTCTTCAATTTTAAATTCTGTTTTACCTCTAAAGATGCCTATATTGAATAATTCAGCATCAATGACATCAGCTGTATTCTGAGGCTTAACTTCACTCATCAATACAGGGGCTTCACCTGATTTTTTAAGCCATTTCCTAAATTTACTTTTGGGATTTTCGCCTGCTTTAAGATACTTCCATAATTTAGGTCTCATGCCTAAAAACATTTTGTTTGGCTTTGGACGGACCGCATTTTCTTCAACCGTTTTTATATTTCGAAGCATTTTATTTTTTATTAAATCTAATGATTCCAATTTTATTTCTGCTCCTGTATACAGCACAGCTCCTGGCGGTAAGTCCTTAGTCCCTCTGCAGGATGCCGAAAGCAGGCAGATTAAAATCAACAAATATTTATATATGATTGATCGGGTCATTGCTGTTTACTTTTTATGGAGTCGTTTTGTATTTTAGGAGAGCGGAAAAAATCTCTCCACTTAGTGAAATCACGCACATATAGAACGCCGGCACCAGTTTCTATTAACTGCCCTTCAATAGCCCCTTCGTATTGGTTATGTCTGAAACCTTTCAGCCGATATCTTCCGTCTTCCGTAATTTTGTATTCTACCGTTACATCGCTTGCAATATCGCCGGCTGAATTTTGTTTTGCTTTTTCACCTTCAACATCTACAGCACCTCCAACTTGAACAGTTAGGCGTTCATTAAAAAGCTGTTTTTTTATTCCGATATCTACTTTTGTTCTACCCACAGCCTGACCTGATTGATAATCATCATAAGACTGTATATCAAAATTCAACTCAACCCCTGGTAATGATTTTGAAGTAAACTGATTTAATTGTTCTGATAAAAACTTTCCAACTGTTGTCCTTGCTGCAGCAGAGACTCCGTTAGTTTCTGTTTGTAAAGGATTCTCCTGAATAAACCTTCCAAGTACTAACAAAGCAAAAACCTGTTTGTTCAACAGCGACGGATCTTCATTAAGCATATTTAATTTTGCATTAACCGCTCCGCTTAAAATCCCTTTATCCTCCGGCGGTAATTGTATTTCAAAACTAATTTCAGGATGTGAAATATTTCCGCGAAGTTTCAGTAAAACCAAAAAAGGATAACGTTGTTTATAATTGTTTTTATCTATTTCACTCAATCCCGTCATTTGATCGGCAACAAGATCAATTGGTGAAGCTCTGACAGAATATACTGCATTGATTGATATTTCGGCATCTAATGGGTCCCCGCCCCAAATAATAGTACTTCCAGGATCAATAATAAATTTTCTTTTTATTACCGATTCCAAGGATACAAGATAACTTCCATCATTTATATTATAAGCACCTGTAAGGCTGATTTTTCCGCTGCGGTCCATAGCAAAACTCATTGCGGCCTCACCTTTAACTACCAATGAATCGCTTGATGAAGGGTCGATTAATAGTCTTAGGGTTGCTTCTTTATCTATTTCAATAATTGAAGAAAGATCAAATCCTGTCAAACCAGACTTTTGTTTTTCTTTTTTCTTAACTCCATCAATAATATAATTATGCTTTATTGTATTACCAAATTTCACTACATCTTCACCTTTGCTGATTGTCAGCTTTTCTTCAGGTACCGCAAAAGTAAAGTTTGAACCATTTTTCATTTTAATTTTAGCATTTACAGAAGGAAGCGTCAATGAACCATTTATATCTATCTTACTGTCAATAATCATCCTTCCGAAGAATTCTTTATTGTCATGCGCAGTTGTATTGAACAGCAAAAAATCTTTTGTGTTCACATTTAATGCAAAAATTAAATTTTGAAAATTTTCCATCTTTACTGTTCCGTCGATCACAGCAGTATGCTGGTCAGGATCTAAAATTGTAAAAGATTTAAAATATATTCCATCTTTTTTTAAATGAATTGTTTCATGTTTTAACTGCAATTTGTTATTCAGCACTCTGGCCTTTATAAATGTATTGTTAAATGATAACTCACCGGTTATTTCAGGTGAAGAGGTTTTCCCTTCAATTAAAAAGTTCCCCGTAATATTTCCAGAGGCCTCAGTTATATTACCCTGAGAAAAAGCTCTGACAGTATTCATAGACAGCTTATTGATCTCTGCTGTTATATTAAGTGAATTATCACCGCCTTGCGGTATAAAATAACCTTTAGCTTTAAGATTGTTTTCAGTGCCCGACAAGTTTAAATCTATATTAAATTTGTCGGCAGATGGATTCGCAGCTGTTATATATAAATCTCCTATAGGAACTTCCCTATATACAAAGCCGCCTATTTTTGCATCCGCAGTGATGCCGTATGTATTTTTAACTCTTTTCAATAATAAATTACCTTCTGCATTTCCTTTAACTAAGCTTGTGTCTTTTTCTATTATTCTCGAAATATCATCCAGCTTAAAATTATTAACTGCAATGTTTATGTCATCACTAAATTTATCATGTACCGATGCTGCACTTACCTGACTTCCGGCTTTGTTAATAAAAAGATGGTGTATTAAAAAACCTTGCTTCCCAAATTCAATATAATTATCTGCTGCAATGTCCCAGCGCTCATTCATTATGTAGAAATCATTTGGAACGATATTAAGTTTATAGTTAGCTTCATTTTTTAATATTTGTGCATGGAGCGTAAGTTTTTTATTTTGCACTGAATCCATTGAAGACAAGCCTGCAAATATTTTGTTATCTGCCAGTTTTCCTTTAACCATTATATTATCTAATTTTATTTGTGAGTTTGAAATATTGCTGCAGTATATTTTATAATTCAAAGAATCTGTATCCGAAGTTACATCAACTACCAGGTCTTTAATTTCATTAGTTCCATAAATAATATTTGAAATTTTTGCAGTTAATTTCAGCTCATTATTCTTTTTGTCAAAATTTCCATGAATTATTCCCGGTGTGAATTCTTTTAATTGAGGAAGCAATAATTCCGAAATGATTGGATGGTTATGAAGCTCTATCTCAAAATTGAAATTCTGAAGCAGCCTTTCCTTTTGCTGAACTGAATCTATAAATGGAAAATAGCTGTTAATAAAGGTACCAAGTTCTTTTGGAAGACTGATAGGAGAAACTGCTCCTGAATACTTTATACCAACAACAGCGCTGTTGATAGTTAATTCACTTATATTGGGTTCATTTTTGGATATTATTAATAATGAATCAAGAATATATTTTTTCTCTTGATGTGCAATAATGATATTTGTGACCTCAGCTTTTCCGTTCATTTCATTCACAGTTCCGCCTTTCATATCAGCTGATGCAGAGAAGCCTATGCGTATATCGTCCTTGGTGAAATTGAGTTTTTGCAGGTCTGCTCCATTTAGATTCAAATGAAATCTATAATGTTCCTGATTAGGATTTAAATTTACAAGTCCATCAAAATTAAGTGATGCATTTTCATCACTCAATCTTATTTTCCCTTCGAATTCCTGACCGGAAATATTGCCATCAATATTAAGATTATGATAGTTATATTTATTAAAATATATTTGTGATACATCAGCCGATACAGCTGCCAATATATTTTTTTTGTCGAAGCCTTTTCCATCAGTCTCCGCAATTAATGAAACTGTTCCTAGCATTGCTCTATTTTTTAACAAGCTGCCAAGGTCAAAATTTGTAATGACTGCGCGGCTCCTGAAGTTTTCATTATTATCAATTGATGCAGATAGGCTTGCAGCTCCATAGTTGCTGCTGATACCAACAGTTGATTCAAAAGATTTAATTTGTCCTCTGAAAGCAATATGCATGCTTATATTTTCAGGGAGATCAATGCTTTTAGGGATTGAATAACCTGTTATCATATCAATATCTTTCCGGCCGGAATTTATTCTGAGATTAGGGAAATTAAAATCGGCTGTATTTATTGATGGTAATCCTGAAACCGTAAAATCAGTTTTAAGAATTGTATTGATTCCGATTTTAACCACAATATTTATTCCTTTAAGATTATTCAAAGGCCCGCTTATTAATCCTGAAATAGAAGTAATGTTCATTTCATTTTTAAAGAATGCCTGCTTGATAAGCTGAGGATAAAAATATAAAATATCATAGTTTTTGATGCTTAGGTATTTTATTTCTGCATCTGTAATCATCAATTGTATGGAGTCATTCAATGATTTTAAGGAAGAATATTTAATTCCCATATCAGCATCGACTAATGAATTATTTGTCTTGATTATAAGCTTTTTTGCTGTTATGGAATGTTTATCCATAGAAAAATCAGTTTCAAATTTTGTTATTGAAAAATTATTTTTATCAACTGCAGTAAATTTTTTTATTGATGCTCCTGTCTTTTCCGAAGAATAATAAATGTTATTCGCCGCAAGTGTCAAATGTTTATAATCAAGATGAAAAGCGTCAAAAGTTTTTTTTATCTCAGGTTTATTCACAACATTATAGGACGCTGAAATATCATCCATATCAATTCCTTTCAATGAAACTTTCCAACCGCTTTTTTTTGCTGCTTTATTTTCATGAACAATAGACGAATCAATTGGTACATTATCATTTCTGCTGTAATTAATTTTGCTCTTTAATAAGGCTATATTGTCTGCATCGACTGTTTGCCCTTGTATATCAACCGATGCATCTTTTATGCTAAGCTGGTATATTCCTGCAAAAACTGATTGCTTACCAACTGAATCTGCGTAAATAAAGTTTGAATTTTTGATCTGAATTTTATTGGCTGCTATTTTTGGCAAAATACTTTCCGATTTTTTCTCAGTAGTTTTTACGATTTTTTTTATCAGAACCTCGGCATTTAAATTCTCAACTAATAATTCCTCAATATTAAAAATTGATTTGTCAAAATTGATCTGATTAATAGTTATTTGAATTTTTTTCAAATCAGCTGATGCATTCATTCCTCCAAACTTGTCATCATAATGAAGCTTAATATTATTCAGCGATACATTTTCGATATTGAATAACCAGGGAGATGGATTTTTAGGAATTGCTTTTTTTTGCTGAGTAGTATCACTAAATGCGGTGATAAGGAAATTGTAGTTAAATATTGAATCCTCTTTCTGGCGGTTAATTAACAAATTCACATCTTTCAATTCGAAATAACTTACATTTATCTTATGATTAATAAGATCACTAAATGAAATATTTACTTTTGTTTCCCCGGCGTATAATAAGGTATCTTTTTTAGTATCTTCAAGATAAATACCTTCAATAATTAATGATTTAGGAAATGATAAACTGATATTTTTTAAGTCGACTCTTGTATGAGTTTTATCACCGATAAATGACACGGCATAATCGGCAAGTTTTGTTTGAACAGCTGGAATTTGAATAAAAATGGCGGCGACAATGAATAAAAGCAAAAAGCTTATCATCACCCACAAAATAATTTTTAATGCTTTTTTTAAAAAGGCGGCAATATTATTCATTTCTAAATAATGAATGCCTTGATTGATTTTCAAGACATTCATTCAAATTTTATTTAAAACACTTAGTTAAAAATGCTGCAGTTTTTCTCTCGTATTTTTTATTATCTATTCAAGTATATAGTTCCTTTATAAACATCTGTGCCAATACCCAAATCAAGTATATAAAAGTAAGTACCTATCGGCAATATTTCACCTCCAATTCTTAACCCTTTTGTTGCTCTGCCATCCCAAGTGTTATTATAGTTCATTGCTTCGAACAATTTTTCACCCCATCTATTGAAGATTACAAAAGTATTGTACGGATAATTTTCTATACCTCTGATTACAAATAAATCATTTATTCCATCGCCGTTTGGAGAAAATCCTTCAGGAATAAAAAAATCAATTTCACAATTATCAACCACAATTGTAACATCTGAAGGTTCGGAAGTACAGCCATTGGTTGAAACAATTATTGAATAAACACCCGCGTCAGAAGGTTCTGCAGAAATAATATGTGAATTTTGGGATGATGATGAATACCCATTTGGTCCGATCCATGCATAAGTCCCGCCCAAAACTGTTTGTGCTTCCAGACTTATTTCACTATTAACAATAGTTCGGTAAAAATTTAAGCAGCCATACTGTTGATACTACCTAATGATAAAGCATCTCGATAAATTGCTTTTAT
>CAISYK010000150.1 GCA_903889605.1 uncultured Bacteroidota bacterium | reverse complement strand
TGCCGTTCTCACGCTGAAAACCTTTTAAAACTGCAGAAATACTCTCTTTTGTGGTTTGGTATTTTTTGGGAACAGAAATCCCCTGCCCGTCATCCCAGACAGATATAAGCATTGGTATCTGCATAACACCAGCGGCGTTGATAGTTTCCCAGAACAATCCTTCGGATGTACTTGCATCTCCTATAGTTCCAAAAGCTATTTCATTTCCTTTGTTAGAAAACTTAGCAAATTCTTCTCCCTGCAATTGAAGGTTTTGTTTATAATATTTTGATGCCATTGCCAAACCCAATAAACGAGGCATCTGACCTGCGGTTGGAGAAATATCGGCTGAAGAATTTTTAATTTTTGTTAAATCTTTCCAGCTGCCGTCTGGGTTCAGGCTGCGTGTAGCAAAATGTCCGCCCATCTGACGGCCGCCGCTCATTGGCTCGGCAATCTCAT
This sequence comes from uncultured Bacteroidota bacterium, assembly GCA_903889605.1. Lineage (GTDB taxonomy): Bacteria > Bacteroidota > Bacteroidia > 2-12-FULL-35-15 > 2-12-FULL-35-15 > 2-12-FULL-35-15. The sequence continues at coordinate 4,113 of CAISYK010000150.1, read as the reverse complement.
CCGGATGCCCGTATAATCCTGCAAACCATTCCTGAAGAGTTAATATGTTGGAGGCAAACATAAAAGTCTGATCCCGGTAATATCCTGCACGAAAATCCCCCTCTTGAAAAACCTTTGCCATAGCCAATTGTGGAATTTCTTTTCCATCGCCAAAAATTCCAAATTTAGCCTTTCCGCTTAGTACTTCCTTACGGCCCAGAATACTGGCTTCCCTGCTTTCGTTAGCAATACGGAAATCATTTATAACAGTTTTTATAAATTCTTCTTTTGAAAAACCTTTTTTTTGTTCTGATTTATTTGTTTGTTCTATGTTTACCATTTGCTGCATCTTAAATTCTTTGTCACAAATATAAGTATTTGTAAAAGTATTATTCAACAATTAAATTTTGTCTGCTCCAAAGGACCTTTAATTTTAATTTCTTGCAGAAATTCCACTATTTCATATTGATCTTCAATTATTAAAAAAAACTTTTGAAATCACTGTAAAAAAAACTTTTCCTGATTGGCTCAAATATAGACAGCCTGTCATAAACTAAAGACAACCTGCAAAATATCACAGACAATTTACTTGAACTAGTATAATATTTCATGAAAGTTTTCTATATTTGTAAAAAATACTAAAGAAAAAATATTTCAAAACATTTCAGCCATAAAATACCTTTGCCCTATAAATGAACAACCTCTTTTTTACCTATAAACAATAATAAAAAAGAGAAAACCGAAGAACCTAAGCGAGAGATAGGAATTATGAGTATTGATCCCAAAACCATTATTTTGATGAACATTATCGGCTCTCTGCTGATGAGTATATCACTATTCGTAGTATCCCGCGGGTATCTGACTCAAATAAAAGACGTTAAAAAATGGGCTTGGGCAACTATTCTTCAATCATTAGGATGGCTTTTTGCGGGTGCACTTCGAGGTATAGTGCCAGATACCATTTCAATTGTTATAGGCAATATACTGCTCCTTATATGCTTAGGCCTTTACTTCAAAATATTAGCTGGCTTCACGAACAAAGAGGTGCGCACTTTTTGGATTTATTTGTTGGTAGCCACCGAAGCTGTTCTATTAACTTATTTTGCAGCAATATCCCCAAATGCTGCTGCCAGAATATCCGTTATATCGGCATTCTCCGCTATATTGATGTTTGCAAGCTGTTATATTTTACTATCTGGTAACAGCAGCAGGCCTGCTAGTCATTCATTAGCAGCATGCTTGTTTGCTGCAGGCGGATCCATTCTTACAATCAGATGCTTTTACACCTTATTAATAGATACTGATCCTAACCAAAATCCATTTCAAAATCACCCTTTGCACAGCCTGACTTTTTTAACTTTTTTTATTACATGTGTTATGCTCACATTTAGTTTTATTCTCATGTGCAACGATAAATATGCTGCTGAAAGAATGCTGGTAGAAAATGATCTTAAAGAAAGCGAAAAAAAATTCAGCCTTTTGGCAAAAAATGCTACTGATATTGTTTCCTTACATGATTTAAATTTAAACTATGAATATGTATCAGATTCGATTAAAGTCACTCTTGGCTATGAACCAGAAGAACTAATTGCAAAGTCTGCTTCTGATTTTATTCATCCAGAAGATTTTGAATATGTGAGAAACAGATATTCAAATATGCCTAATCGTGCTGCAGTAGATTACACGCAATTCAGACATAAAAAAAAGGACGGTAGTTATTGCTGGGTGGAGTCTTCGGCAAATTTCATTTTAGACCAGGAAGGAAAGCCCAATGGATTGGTAGTGAATACCCGCGATATTTCAGAACGCAAAAAAGCTGAAGAGAAACTTATCAAAAGTGAAAAACAACTCAGCGATGCACAATATCTTGCGAAAATAGGCAGTTGGGAATTTAACGTTCTTAATTCTGAATTAACATGGTCGAAGGAGCATTACCGGATTTTTGAATTAGACGAAACACCACCTGATAAACTATATAATTTATATAAAAGCAAAATTCATCCAGACGATATTCCAAAACTAGATGCTTTTTTGGCTAATGCCATTGAACATGGTAAAGGATTCATTTATGACCATAGGGTGATCTGCAAAAATAATAACATTAAATATGTTTTGGGTATTGGACAAACTATTAAGGATGAACAAGGAAAAACAATTGGTATCAAGGGAACCGTGCAGGATATTACACAAAGGAAAAAAGATGAAGAAATGCTTAGCCAAAGCGAATTACGATATAGAACTCTTGCCGAAGCATCTGAAGACATGGTTTTTATCATCAGTCCAAAAGGAGCAATTATTTACCTGAATGATTTTGCTGCCAGACAATTCGGAAAAACTGTCATCGATTTAACCGGGAAACAAATGGCTGACTTATTTCCATCAACCGAGGCAGAACATAGATGGGGAATTTTTCAAAATGTTTTTAAAAGCGGAAAATCCGTTTATACCGAAGATGCAGCAAAAATATGCGGACGAATTAAATGGCTGGGCACCAATTTGGCCGCACTCCGCGATGAGGACGGCAATATTACTTCAGTTATGGGAGTTTCAAGAGATATCACAGCTCGGAAAAAGACAGAAAACGTTCTGAAAGAAAATCAAACATTTATATCAAACATCATTGAAAATATTCCGGATATGGTTTTTGTAAAAGATGCTAAGTCGCTTCGATTTATTCGAATTAACAAAGCCGGTGAAGAATTAATAGGTGTCAGCAGAAATGAATTATTAAATAAAAACGATTATGACCTTTTCCCGAAATCTGAGGCTGATTCTTATACAACCAAGGATAGGGAAGTACTTAAAAGCAACGAGGTATTTGATATTCCTGAAGAAACTATTCAAACGAAATTTAATGGACAGAGAATATTACATACTCAAAAAATTTCAATTTTAGATGTAAATGGGAAACCTAAATATTTGTTGGGGATTTCGCAGGATATCACTGAAAAAAAACATTATGAACAAGAACTTATTACCGCAAAGGAATTGGCCGAAAAACTAGCTGATTCGAAAGACCGTTTTTTATCAAATATGAGCCATGAAATACGTACCCCACTCAATGGAATTATAGGTTTTACAAATATTCTGATTCGAAGTGAACTTCCCCAAAAACAAAAACAGCAGATAGAAGCGATTAAAACCTCCTGCGACATTTTACTTGTATTGGTAAATGATATTCTTGATTTAGCAAAAATTAATGAAGGTAAAATGACTCTCGATGAATCTGAATTCAAATTATCAGTCTTAGTCAATGACATTCTCGCCACTTTTGAACTGCGTATAAATGAAAAGGAATTAAATGTTATAACACAATTTGATAAAAACATACCCCATATTTTAATTGGTGCTCCTATTCGATTGTCTCAAATACTTATGAATCTGATTAACAATTCAATAAAATTTACCAGCAAAGGAGATAAAATAAATATAAATGTGAATGTGAAGGAAGTTAATGGAGAAAAAGTAAATATTGAATTAATTATCTCAGATACAGGTATTGGTATTGCAAAAGAAAAATTAGATACTATCTTTGACCCTTTTGTTCAAGGCAGGTCTGATATTGCAGTCAAATATGAAGGAGCTGGCTTAGGATTAAGCATCGTAAAACGCTTGGTGAACCTTATGAATGGGACTGTATCAATGAAAAGTAATTTGAACGAGGGTACTGCTGTTACTGTTATTATCCCATTTAAAGTAATTGAAGCTAAAGAAGTTTCCAAAGAAAATATTCCCCGGCTTTTGTTTAAAGATATTAAACAAATAGGCCATTTAAAGGTATTGCTGGCAGAAGATAACCCTATAAATCAACTATTGGCACAAACCATTTTAAACCAGTTCGGTTTTGATGTAGATACTGCAGAAAACGGCAGAATAGCAATTGAATTGCTAAATAAAAATGATTATGATATCATCCTAATGGATTTAAAAATGCCGGAAATGGGCGGCCTTGAAACCGCACAATATATACGCTCCAAGATGCAGCCTCCAAAATCGCTTATTCCGATTGTTGCAATTACTGCTGATATAACCAAAGATGATATTGAACTGTACAGTAAGGCCGGCATTAATGACCATGTTTTCAAACCATTCAACAAAACAGATTTGATGAATAAAATCATACAATTGTTAAAT
>CAISYK010000149.1 GCA_903889605.1 uncultured Bacteroidota bacterium | reverse complement strand
AGCTTTTGAACTTTCAGGCGGACAGCAGCAGCGGCTTTGCATTGCAAGAGCATTGGCTATCCAACCTTCTATAATATTAATGGATGAGCCTACGTCAGCACTGGATCCTATTTCAACCGCAAAAGTGGAAGAACTTATTTATGAATTAAAAACGCAGTATACCATTGTAATTGTAACGCATAATATGCAGCAAGCAGGCAGGGTGAGTGATACAACGGCTTTTTTTTATATGGGAGAATTAATCGAACATGATAAAACAAAGATTATTTTTACAAAGCCAAAACATGAACGCACACAAAATTATATAACAGGGCGGTTCGGATAAACCAACGAATTACGAATCAATACGAATTTACGAATTGCCAAATTTTAAATCATAACTCATAACTTTTAACTCATAACTTTTAACTATACATTCATGAGCCACTTAGATATTGAACTACAGCAATTAAAAGCAGATACCATCAAAATGTGGACGCTTGTGAATTTACAGTTAAACAAAGGCAAAGAAGCATTGTTAAAATTGGATAAGGATTTGGCGCGCGAAATTATTTTGAGTGAAAAGCGTGTGAATGCTTCTGAGATAAAACTCGACAGCGACTGCGAAAATATTTTCGCTCTGTTTAATCCTGTTGCCGTGGATCTGCGTTTTGTATTGGCGGTATTAAAAATAAATAGTAACCTTGAGCGTACCGGGGACATCGCTGAAGGCATCGCTAAATTTGTAATTAATGTAGACCATAATTTTGATACGCATCTTTTAGAAATAAGCCGCGGAGTGGAGATGTACGATGCTGCAATAAAAATGATGAATGACGCATTAGAAGCCTTTGATAAAGAAAATACTTCTATTGCAAGAAAAATTTTCCAACAGGATGAATTATTAGATGAAATCAATTTTAAATCGAGCGCTGTAATTGCTGAGTATATCCGTAATAACCCTGAAAGGATTGAAGTTGCCTTATATTTATTATCTATCATTCGAAAATTAGAGCGTGTAGGTGACCAAGCTAAAAATATGGCTGAAGAAGTTATTTTTTATATTGAAGCGAAAGTATTGAAGCACCGCAAAATTATTGAAATAGACAAAGAATAATTTATTTGTTCTTATGAGAAAAAATTTGGAAGGACAATAAAACTATTTTGTAAAATGTGAAGATTTTGCTTTGAAAAATAAAATTACCGCATTTTTGTGATGAAAATCATGAAATCAGTATGTCATTTGAGGAATATCACTAAAAAACTTAACATTAACTTAACATTGAAAAGTGATTTCAATAGTTACTTTGCATCCGTTAAAAAAACTTATTCAAGATTACATTTGCAGCACCTTTGAAACAGAAAATCAATAAACATTTAAAAAAAATAATATAAAATGGGCTTTAACATCTTTCAATTTTTTCAACCAAAAGATAAAATATTTTTTGTGCTTTTTGAAAAAGCAACCGCTAACTTAGTTACTATTTCAAAAGCATTAGTAGAAATGGTAAACACGCCTTCAGTAGTTAGAAGAAAAGAGTTGATTCGTGAAATTGAGCGGTTGGAGCATGTCGGCGATAGTATTACACACGAAACTTTCCATGAATTAAGCGCTAATTTTATTACTCCTTTCGACAGGGAAGATATTCACTCGTTAATTTCTGCGATCGACGATATAGCTGATTATATACATGGCTCATCTAAACGCATTGAACTTTATAAGGTGGAAATTATGACTCCTTCAATTATTAAACTTGCTGAATTAATTGAAAAATGTTCGGAGGAATTACATGGTGCCGTTTGTGAAATAAAAAACATGAAAAATATCACCAAGATTAAAGAGGCCTGTGTTCGTATTAACAGCATTGAAAATCATGCTGATGATATTTTTGATATGGCAATTGCAAAATTGTTTGAGGAAGAAACTAATGCTATTGAAATTATTAAGATGAAAGAAGTTCTTTTGGCATTAGAAACGGCAACCGATATGTGCGAAGATGCTGCAAACGTTCTAGAATCTATTTTAGTTAAAAATGCATAAACTAAACAAATTGGAGAATTGAAGAATTAACGAAGTAATTTTTCAACTATCTAAACCATCAACTATCTAAATCAATAAATAAAAAAATGACTTTTTTAATCGTTATAATTTTTCTTGCACTTGTGTTTGACCTGATAAATGGTTTTCATGATGCAGCAAATTCAATTACAAATATAGTTTCCACAAAAGTCCTCAGTCCATTTCAAGCAGTAATATGGGCAGCATTTTTTAATATAGTTGCCTTTTGGATATTTGATTTGAATATTGCCAATACTATAGCCAAAATAGTTAATAATGATGCAATAAATTTTAATGTTATATGTGCGGCATTGCTTTCTGCTATTACCTGGAATCTGGTTACATGGTGGTCCGGCATTCCGTCCAGTTCTTCACATACATTGATCGGCGGTCTTGCAGGTGCGGCCATTGCTCATGCAGGCTGGGGTGTGGTGAACCAGGAGAAAATATTTAAAACTTTTGCTTTTATTTTTCTTGCTCCTGTAATAGGTTTAGTAATTGCAGCGACAATAAATGTAATTATTGTAAACATTAGTAAAAAAGCTCATCCGGCAAAAGCCACTCGATGGTTTAAGAGACTGCAGTTAGTCTCTGCGGGCTTATTTAGTATTGGCCATGGAGGTAATGATGCACAGAAAGTTATGGGAGTAATTGCTGCGGCGTTAATGGTATTTATGGCACAATTAAAAGCAAAAGGATTGGAAGTGCCGGATTGGGCAAACATAGTTCAGACCGTAGATCCGATAACCCACAAAGTCAGCATTGACGGCCATCATTTCCCTATCTGGATACCGATTGCATGTTATACTGCCATTGGATGCGGCACAATGATGGGAGGCTGGAAAATTGTAAAAACAATGGGTACAAAAATCACTAAAATCACTCCTATTGAGGGTGTCAGCGCAGATACTGCAGGAGCTATTACACTTTTCCTAACCGAAAGATTAGGTATTCCCGTCAGCACCACCCATACAATTACAGGTTCAATTATTGGTGTTGGAGTGGCAAAGCGCGTATCAGCCGTAAAATGGGGGATTACTTATAGTTTATTATGGGCTTGGATATTGACTATTCCTATAAGCGCATTAATAGGGGCTTTATTATTTTCATTGTTGAATTATATGGGAATACAATAAGACTATAATATTTTAAAATCATACTTATTTTATTTGTTTTTAGTGGAATTGATCATTTGATTCCTTTTGCTCCTATTCCCGTTTTCAAAAAGAGTCAATCTCTCTTTATTAATGTTTTTTCAACTTAAAACAAGAAAACATTTTCCTCTATTTTTCTGCAATTCAATTTTACTGAAAATTCATTTTTACAGCAAACTTACCGAATGATATATTTGAGTTTTAGCTCAATGATTTTTGTATTTTTGTTCTTTTGTGCGCATTTACTTCATGGAACAAATTAATCGTTATTAATATTTGTTTTTGTATGAATTTCACAACAATTATAATTGGAAGTACATTTCAAATGAATTAAATTATCTTTAAAGAAACTCGTAGATTATTGTTTAACAAAAAAAAGTAAAGTCTTAAATCGGCAGCTAATAATTACCAACAATGAAAATTAAAAAAAGTCTTTTTCTCGTATCTCTCATTTTAACCGCAAGCACTTCCTTTGCCCAACTGGTAACCGAATATTGGGATGCTGCTCAAACCAAAAAGAAAAGCGAACAGCAAACTAAAGACGGTATGCAGCAAGGTAAATTCACTGCGTGGTATGAAAATGGGGATATTGCAAAAGAAGGGAATTATAGTGAAGGTAAGGAAAGCGGAAAATTTGTTTCCTATTTTGCAGGTAAAAAAATTAAAACAGAAGAGAATTATAGTAAAGGAAAAAAGAACGGTGCTTTCAAATACTGGTATAGTAATGGAAACAAAGCACAGGAAACATTTTTTAAAACAGACAAGCCTGACAGCACCTGGACAGGATGGTATGAAAACGGAACATTAAAAAGCGTTGAAAATTATGTAATAGGCAAAAAAGAAGGAGCATGGATTTATTATTATGATAATGCGCAAAAAGAAAGTGAAGGTAATTTCAAAAATAATTTAGCTGACGGGACTTATACTGGTTGGTTCAGCAATGGTAAAAAACAAAAAGAAGGCTTTTATAAGAATGGAAAAGAAATCGGCTTATGGAAAGAATGGTTTAATAACGGAAACCCTTTGCAGGAAGTGATGTATCAGAATGATGAAATTCTGCTGATTAATATGTGGTCAGAAAAAAATGAGCAAATAATAACAAATGGGAATGGTAAACTAACCATTGTATATGGTAATGGAAAAAAGAAAGCGGAGGGATCTTATAAAGACGGCCGTGTGGATGGTGATTGGACGTATTATACTCCAGCCGGCGAAAAGGATTTTATAGTCGCTTACAAGCTTGGTAAAAAAAATGGAACATGCACCATTTGGTATAAAAGCGGCAAAATAAAAAGTTCGGGGCCTTATGTAAATGATAAAAAAACAGGCTATTGGAAATGGTATAATGAAGATGGTAAAATTGAGATGGAGGGTCTTTTGACTGATAATCTTCGTAACGAAAAATGGGTAAATTGGTTTGCTTCAGGCATAAAAGAATCTGAAGGATATTATAAAAATGATTTGCAAGACAGCCTTTGGACTTATTCATATAAAGATGGTTCAAAATGGAAAGAAGGAAATTATAAATTGAATAAAAAAGAAGGAATATGGACTGTATGGTTTGAAAACGGACAAAAACTTCAGGAAGGAAAATATAGTAATGGAAAAGAAGAGGGCACCTGGAAATCATGGTATAGTGACGGAATAACAAAAGATGAAGGAAATTTTAAAGCAGGAACAATGGATGGCAGCTGGAAAGGATGGTTTCCCACAAACAAGCCTAACTATGAAGGTTTTTATAAAGACAATTTAAAAAATGGTGCATGGAAATATTATTTTGATTCAGGAAAAATAAAAGAAGAGGGCGGTTATAAAGCCGGCAAAAAAAACGGACATTGGGTCTTCTGGACTCCGCAAGGCAGTGTAGACAGTGAAGGGAATTACAAGGATGAAAGACCTGATGGATCCTGGACAAATTATTATGAAACAGGAGTGAAATCAATGGAGCAGACTTTTACAGAGGGGAAATTAAGCGGCGGCTGCCGTTCATGGTATGAAAATGCTAAATTAAAAAGTATAACATCTTATAAATTAATCAGGGATAATAAAGGTAATCGTGTTGAAAGTAAACCCCATGGTAAATGGATTTATTACGATACTAATGGTAATACTGTTATGGAAAGTACTTATAAAAACGGCATTAAAATAAATTAGAATCAAATATTGATGCCTATTATATCTTAAACTGCAAAGGCTGGGGTATATACTGATAGAATTAATTTTTGTCTGGGTAGATCCAGATAGAAACTTTTCCAGGGGCTTTATCTACAGTAAAATCAGTGCTTTCATTACTTAGATTAATTTTTATGTCGCCGTATTTTTCAGATTTCACAGACCATATATTGAATCCCATTTGAGTTTGAGTTGGACCGTAATGCAGATCAAAATAGTTTTTGAATTTATTAAAAACCTCGTCAGCTTTAGCTGCATCATTTATAAAAATATCGGAGTGTATTTCATTTAATCCTCTTTCGTCAAAATTGTAGGCGATGTTATATGACCCTTCTGAATTAAGTTTATACTCATAATAAAGATAATCCTTATCCATTTCTACAGGAACTGCAGTCTCTTTTGCTTTGATAAAACCCAGACTGTCGCCAAAGCTGAAACTGCGAAAAGCACCATCATCACTAAGCATAACATTTTCTAATACGGGGCCGTATTCAGCAAGTTTTGATTTGGGTTGTTTACAGGAATAAACAGTAAAAACCATGAACAAAAGTAAAATTGCGGTTTTGTGAGCTTGTTTAAAAAAAGATAGCATGGTTTTAATTTTATGGGTGCAAAGATATAAAGAAATAACATGCTGGAGAACAGGCATTTTTCTATTTGTTATATCTGTTGTTTTGAATTTAATTTACCTGCGAAATCTGTATATAATTATGCAAAGTAAAAAAGGCTGAACAAGTAAAGCAACTGAAAACAGTAGAACTTTTAGGTATAAACTATATTCTTTTCTTCAATCAGCTGCGCGCCTTTAAACCTTAACAGCAGCTGAGCAACGGTTATTACATCCTTTTGACAATAAACAGCAATTCGTTCAATGTCATTGTCTTCCCAATAAACACGGGCAACATCACTTCCGTCAATATCATCTTTCGGTGTAGGAATATTAAAAATATTTGCCAGCAGGTTTAGTGATGTGTAATTTTTGTAATCACCGAATTTCCACAGTTCCATAGTATCCAAATGATTTATTTCCCAAGGGCGCTTGCCTGCAATGTTCAATGCTTTCGGAAGTTTAATGCCATTCAGCAACATACGGCGGCATATAAAAGGGAAGTCGAATTCTTTACCATTATGAGCACAAAGCATT
>CAISYK010000148.1 GCA_903889605.1 uncultured Bacteroidota bacterium | reverse complement strand
CGCTGCAATCCCTAACGCATAAACAACTTGAAAATGCGGTCAAATATATTTAATATTTCAATCTGTATTTTTACATTTTTCACGATTTGATTTTTCGCCTTGCCTTTCTTTTTTCTATTTGCAGAGCTGTGATGAACATCAATTCATTTGTTGTTTATCATCATTGAAACAATTTGATAAATGAATTTACTTTGCAAAAAAATATTATAATAATAATTATAAACAAAAAATCAAAAATTATGAAAACAGATTCAGAAATTCAACAAGATGTAATGGATGAACTTAAATGGGAACCCCTTATGAAAGCCACAGAAATTGGGGTAGCTGTAAAAAATGGAATTGTAACACTTTCTGGATTAGTTGATACTTATTCCAAAAAGCTGACTGCTGAAAAAGCCGCTAAGAGAGTTGCGGGGGTTAAAGCTGTGGCCATGGATATAGAGGTAAAGCTTGGCCATATTGGAAAAAAGAGTGATACCGAAATAGCAGAAGCTGCAATTAGTGCATTAAAATGGCATAGCGCTGTTCAGCAGGAAAAAATTAAAATAAAAGTTGAGGATGGATGGATTACGCTTGAAGGCGAGACCGATTGGGAATTTCAAAAAAATGCTGCTGGGAGCGCGGTAGAAAATTTATTAGGTGTTCGCGGATTAAGTAATAATATTAAAATTATTCCGCAGATAACTGCAAAGGAGATAAAAACTAAAATTACTTCCGCTTTTCACCGCAGTGCAACTATTGATGCCGAAAAAATTTCAATCGAAACGATAGGCAACAAAGTAATACTTACAGGGAAAGTTCGTTCATGGGCTGAAAAACGTGATGCAGCGCGTGCTGCCTGGTCAGCTCCTGGGATTGGGATAGTTGAAAATAAACTTGAAATTGATACTGAAATTTTTGTTTATTAATATTCAGTTATATTAATTATCTATAAATAGCTATTTCAAAAAAACGAATCTTTTTAAAAGATTCGTTTTTTTATATTATTCGATAATTATTTTTGAAAGAACTAATTCGTCCGGCAGTAAATTAAGCTGGTATGGTATTATTAAGAAATATCAGTTATTTAAAAAGAATTAAAATTGATAAAAAAACATTTTAAATATGAAGACAACAATTATTTGCCCAACAGATTTTTCAGACGCAGCCAACAATGCCGTGGAATATTCTGCAAAACTTTCACAGATAATTGAAGCTGAGCTTACCCTTGTGAATGTTCAGCGTGTAACGCCGGTGGCTGCTGCTGTCAGCATGGGCAATGGTATTGCAAATGATATAAGAGAAAATTCTATCATTGCATCAGGTAAGTTAAAGGAGATGTCTGTAGAAATTAATAGGATGTTTAAGATTCCTACTAAATATGAAGTAGATATTACTACAAAATCGTTATCCAAAACAATATCCTCGCTTGGGAAAAATAATACAATTATTGTTATGGGTACAAATGGTGCTGACAATTTATCCCAATTCTTTTTTGGAACCAATACATATAACGTTATTGAAAAAACTGAATGTCCGGTTCTTTTGGTTCCTGAAAATGTTTCTTTCGAAACATACACGAAAATTCTTTACCCTATTATTTATGAAAATCCTGAGGAGTCCGCATTAGAGCAGTTTTATGAATTTGGAAAACATTTTGAAGCACAATTTACTTTTTTGCACATCAGCAAAAAGGATACTGATAAAACAAAGAATATTTTCAACACCATTAAAGAGGATACGGAGAAATATTTTAATGGTAAATTGAAAATAAATTTTGAAAGAGTATTTTCAGATAATATTGACGATGCGATTGATAATTTTATAATTGAAAAT
>CAISYK010000147.1 GCA_903889605.1 uncultured Bacteroidota bacterium | reverse complement strand
TTATTCTACTTCAATGCCCATAAATTTATATACTTATCTTTGTTAATAACGACTCTAAAAAATTACCGAACTATTGGTAATCAAACACAGGAAAAAAAAGTGGAAAATGCAAAAGAAGAGGTTAATCAGTCTCAGGCAGATTTAAACAAAGCAAATGAAGCATATAATGCTGAATTAAAAGAGTATAAATCAGAACAAGAGAAAAAGATTACCGCTAATGAGGAAAAAATTGCTGAATTAAAAGAAAAAAAGAAGAATGTAAAAAAAGAAATTAAGGAAAAATACGAAGCGAAAATAGATGAACTGGAACAAAAAAACGCTGAGCTTAAAAAAAAGCTAAATGAGTTTACATTTGAAAGTAAGGAAAAATGGGAATCTTTTAAAAGAGAGTTTAACCATGATATGGATGAACTGGGACAAGCTGTAAAAGATTTATTTACAAATAATGTGAAGTAGGAAACAAATAAACCTCTTTGCTTTTCAAAATAAAAGAATCAAGAGAATGGTCAAATTGATCATTCTCTTTCGCTTTTATTCTGCTTTCCCGAATTCGTAATTAGATTTTAATTCTTAATTGCCTATGCTGCCTTGTTTTGGTATCTCTTGATAAAAAATGCTGAAATAATTTATACATTACCTTGTGTAAATAAATTCAGCATTCGAAGATACAAAAAATCCCTTTTATTGATTGCCCTATTGGCAAACCGCATGAACTCCTTAATATATAGTGCCAAATAAATCCAACCTAATAACAGGCTGAAAAGCCTATTATTAGTGACTTTGTTGTTTCCTCCCAGCCTCTCCAAATAGTACGCGGCGATAGTCTCACACTCTCGATATGTTTTTGTCTTTCAAGCAAATATACATACTGTCAGCTGTTTCATGATAAAGCTGAAATTCTGCGGCTGTTTCTTATTTGCATATGCATAATGTCTATATTTTCTTGAAACTCATGACCCAATTTTTAAATTGATTTGAGTTTCTTAAAAGGAAAAAGATATATTTGTATGTGTAAGCCTTGCCTTATATACAGCAGGCCGCAGAATGTTTAGTGCATAATTTAATAATTACAAACAATTTTATACAGATATTTTTGACAGCCATTGCTGAATCAAAATAATTTTAAATATGACAAACTATTCAGAAAATAAATGAAAAAAAACTTGTTCCTTTTATTGATGCTGAATTTGTTTCAGCAATTTTCTTCCGCACAAAACTTTGCAATTGATTCCTCACAAATTGTAAAAGAAAACCTTAACAAACATATTTCCCTTACCATTAGTTCAGATACTAATAAATATTTTTATCTTGAAAATTTTGATTTTATTGCTGATACCGCAAATCAATGGGCTATTAAAGATATTTCGTCTCCGTCATTTTCAAGTAAATTTATTTCGGTTCAAATTGATTCTACTGCACAAATAGATTATAACAACAAAAGTTTATCTGAAGTAAAAAGCAGGGTTTATTGGATCCGTTTAACAATAAAAAGTAATTTGAATTATGATAAAGAATGGCTTTTTTATTGTCCTGCAAACTATACTTCAGTATACATTCCTAAAAGTGACCCTATCAATAGTTTCACTGTAAAAAAGGCAGGCGATAAAACTCCTTTAAAAGATTGGGATTTTAAATTTGGAAGTGACCCATATATAAAATTGCTGATTCCAGGAGGAAAGGAACAAACTATATATGTTCATTTTGAATGGACTTATGAAAATGACCGGAATTTGTCTTTTTCATTATTGGATCCTTATATCTATCTCAAAGCAGAAATAAAAACCAGAAATTTTTTTGGTCCTTTCTTTGGGATATTATTGCTAATGATTTTATACAATTTAATTTTGTTCTTTTCTGTTAAGGACAAAAGTTATCTTTATTATGTACTCTTTAGTTTTACTTTTGGAGTTTCTCGTTTTACTATTTATGGATATGGCAAAGAGTTTCTGTGGCCTAACCACCCTGAATGGGATAATTTACTGAATGACTCAGCAAATTTAGCTTATATATTTTGTTATGTCCTTTTTGCCAAGGTCTTTTTGAATACAAAACATTTTCTGCCTAAATGGAATAAGATTTTGTTTATATTAATGCTTGCAATTGCCATAGAAGCAGCAGCAGTATTAGTAAATGATTATTTTCATGTCACTGGATTTATAAATGATATTGTTATTTATTTTGAGACATTTATTTTCATCATTTCTTATATTATTGTTTTATTTCCTGCAATACTTTGTTTAAAAATAGGGTACCGGCCAGCGCGCTATTTCTTTTTTGGTGATTTAATATGGATTCTAGGTATCACTATTACATATCTGGGTAATTGGTTAAATAATTATAACTTAATTTTTTACAGCATTCCAACTTGTGCTGTATTGGAAATAATTATTTTCTCAATTGGAATCGGCGAACGATATAATTTATTAAATAAAGAAAAAACCGCAGCACAGGAAGAAACAATTAAGCAGTTGGAAGAAAATGAAAAAATAAAAGACCAATTAAACCAGGATTTGGAAGAAAAGGTGAAACAGCGCACTTCTGAAGTTGTACTTCAAAAAGAATTGGTTGAAACAAAGAACAAAGAAATAACAGATTCAATAGAATACGCATTAAGAATCCAAACCGCGATACTTCCCACTCAAAAAATAATAAAACAGAAATTAGAAAATTCATTTATACTTTATAAACCAAAAGATATAGTAGCCGGCGATTTTTATTGGATGGAAACTATTGATGATTTAGTTCTGTTCGCGGCCTGCGACTGCACTGGTCACGGAGTACCCGGAGCAATGGTTTCGGTAGTTTGTCATAATGCATTAAATAGAGCGGTAAGAGAATTTGGTTTAACACAACCTGCTGAAATACTTGATAAAACAGCCGAAATAGTTATTGAAAACTTTTCTAAAAGCGAAGAAAAAATAAAAGACGGAATGGATATTTCGCTGTGTGCTTATAATATCAAAACAAAAAAATTAGAATGGGCGGGAGCCAATAATCCATTATGGCTGATAAAAAACAGTGAATTAGTCGAAACCAAAGCCGACAAGCAGCCTATCGGGATGCACGATAACAAGCGCCCTTTTACCAATCATCAATTTACCTTAAATACAGGCGACAGCATTTATTTGTTTACCGATGGTTTTGCAGATCAGTTTGGCGGAGAAATAAAGGAAAAAAAGCTGACCCGTAAAAGATTTAAAGAATTGTTATTTACAATTCAAAACTTACCAATGCCGGAACAAGGTCT
The DNA here is from genome assembly GCA_903889605.1 of uncultured Bacteroidota bacterium. GTDB lineage: Bacteria > Bacteroidota > Bacteroidia > 2-12-FULL-35-15 > 2-12-FULL-35-15 > 2-12-FULL-35-15. The sequence continues at coordinate 1,724 of CAISYK010000147.1, read as the reverse complement.
TGCTTTAGAAAAGTTTCTTATTGATTACCGGAAAAAAATAGAGCAGATAGATGATGTATTGGTGATGGGAGTGAAAATTTAATGAATTTAAGCTTCGGCGAACTTTAATAAGCTGAAAAAAGTATGGATAATAAGTATTCATTTTTTGCTGCTCAGCGGTTAAGCCGCATTTGCAAATGTGTTTTAGTTATTAACCTTTCATTGTTTATTTCAAATACAATTCATTAATTGATGCATAATTTAAATTGCTAATTTAGCGGTATTAATTTATAACCGCGTGTTCGACAAATATTCAAAGAGAAAATTAATAGGATCATCGATTACAACAATAGTAAGCCTTTCGCTGGTATTGTTTATGCTTGGATTGTTAGGTATTATTATACTAAACACAAGGAAACTATCAGATAATCTGAAGGAAAATATCGGAATTCAAATTATTTTGAATGAAAATGCAAAAGAAGCAGATATTCAGCATTTAACAAAAACGTTAGACGCATCTGATTATGTTAAGTCAACTGAATTTATTGCGAAAGAAGATGCTGCTAAGCGTTTACAGGAAGATTTAGGTGAAGATTTTATTGATTTCCTTGGTTACAATCCTTTACTGCCTTCCATTAATGTCCATTTAAAAGCCGCTTATGCAAATACCGACAGTCTTGCGCTGATTGAAAAAACACTGACTGGAAGTAAATTGGTTAAAGAATTGGTTTATCAAAAATCATTGGTAAGTATGATCAATGAAAATGTACAAAAAATCAGTCTTGTTATTTTAATTTTCAGCGGATTGCTCATGATTATCGCACTTGCATTGATCAATAATACCATTCGTCTTTCCATTTACAGCAAACGTTTTATTATTAAAACGATGCAGCTGGTTGGCGCCACTCAAAGTTTTGTGCGGCGGCCGTTTGTCCTAAAAGGTATTAAGCATGGTATTTATGGAGCTGTCATTGCCATCCTTATGCTTGTAGGTGTGCTTTACTTCGCTCAAAAACAAATGCCTGAACTCGCCGAACTGCAGGATGAAAAAATGCTTGCCACATTATTCGGATTGGTAATTATTATGGGAATATTTATTTCATGGATAAGCACCTCGCTCGCTGTTCGCAAGTACCTTCGTTTAAAATCAGATGATTTGTATTATTGATTCAATCTGAACTTTTCCTTCTACGGTTTTTTTCCATTTTATCCCATTTATAATATTCTTTGCGGAATGCTTTGCGTTCTTTGCTGTAAAATTTTTTAGCAGGTGTTAAATACATCCGCTAAATAAGCTGTTTTTATAATCTTTTCTCTCCCTTTTAAATACAAAACGTATATTTGTTAAAATAAATTATCTCTCTGAGGTTTACATTTCTATTGAGATAAATACCGGAAATGAAATTTAAAAAGCCAAGTTTAATTGTTCAGATTTTTTTAGGGATGTTTCTCGGAATAATCTTTGGTTATTTCTGGAAAGATTTTGCTCCTGAATTACATATCCTGAGCGACATTTTTATGAGACTGATCAAAATGATCATTGCCCCATTAGTGTTTTCAGTATTGGTAGTGGGCGTTGCAAAAGTCGGTGATTTTAAATCCGTCGGACGGATAGGCATAAAAACTCTTTTATATTTTACCACAGCAGCAATTATCGCATTATTACTGGGATTGTTTTTAGTAAATGTTTTTGAACCTGGTAAAACTATGTCTCTTGCATTGCCTGCAGTAAATGCAGAAGTAGG
>CAISYK010000146.1 GCA_903889605.1 uncultured Bacteroidota bacterium | reverse complement strand
TGAAAAATGAAATTGAAAAATTAAGTTCTGAAAACAATGATGAATTAGCTTTCCCTTTACTTCATTTTTTTGCTCCTAAAGTTGTAATACAATTTGGCACCGATACTGTTTCAGTTGTTTATGAAGATGATTTTGTTACGAAAACTGAAGCCGTTGCTGTTTATAATTTGAGTATTAATCCAATTAGCGCCATTTTAAAAGGGGTATTGCCTTCGAGGAATTCTATTTTAGATGAAGAGAAAAAAACGGGTTCCAATAATGTTAATATTCAGGCAAGAATTTCGAAGCAGGAATACGTTAATTCAGTTAACTTGTTAAAACAGCATATCCATAAGGGGGATATTTATGAGATTAATTTCTGCTATGAATATTTTTCTGAGAATTCTGTCATAAACCCAGTTGATGTTTTTGAAAAATTAAATTCAATTTCGTCAGCCCCTTTCACTGCTTACTGCAAATTCGGGGTGCATTATCTGATGTGCGCAAGCCCTGAAAGATTTTTGCAAAAACGTTCAAATACATTAATCGCTCAGCCAATAAAAGGAACGATAAAAAGGTCTTCAGATATAAATGAAGATGAGGCGCTTAAAATTGAATTGCATAACAGCATAAAAGAGCGAAGTGAAAATGTAATGATAGTGGATTTGGTTCGAAACGATTTGTCACGAATTGCAAAACGCGCTACTGTTAAGGTAGATGAACTATTCGGAATTTATAGTTTCAAGCAGGTTCATCATATGATTTCTACTATAAAGTGTGAATTAAAAGAATCGGTTTCATTTACCGACATTATAAAAAGCACTTTTCCAATGGGATCGATGACTGGTGCTCCTAAAGTAAGTGCTATGAAACTAATTGAACATCATGAAAGTTCCAAAAGGGGTTTATATTCAGGTGCGCTCGGTTATATAAACCCTGACGGTGATTTCGATTTTAATGTAGTTATCCGCAGTATTTTGTATAATGAAGAAAACAAGTATTTGTCTTTCATGGTCGGCAGTGCAATTACCGACAAAGCTGAAGCCGAGACGGAATACGAAGAGTGCATGCTTAAGGCAAAAGCTATGTTTGAGGTTTTAGTGTAGTTGTATTTTTTTGATGATTTTTAATGGTCGTTAAATATTTTTTTTGAACAGCTTACAAATGATTTATACCGCATTTAGGTAATTAATTGGTGTTCAGGACTTCGTTTTTTAAGGTAAATAATAATGTATTTGGCTTTAAATCTTTTTAGAAAGATATTTTAATGTTAGCGTTCCCCTGACTTAACTATAATCTTCCATTTTCCAAAAGGGAGAGTGGCGTCCTAAAGGAAGTGGAGAGGTTTAAAGTTGTGGGTTTTTCGCTGCAATCCCTAAAGCAGCTTTACCAACGAAACAGCTTTTGTACATCTGCATGTTTTTTATATGCGGCTTGAGATATTTAATTATCAATAATAAAAATATTTAAAATGAAATCAGTCTTATTATTAGTATTTATTTCATTCATTCTGTTTTTGAATTTTCAATGCAGTTATGAAAAGAAGCAAGACCAGCGTGGAATAATCGACGAAAGGCCGGAAGGCAAATCCTGCAGTCCGCCTTTCTTGAAAGGGAATGTTGATTTTAATTCAAAATATAAAGCTGCGATTTTGAATGAGCATGATAACCTGATAATGAATGTTAGTATGGTTGGAGTCCGAACTGGTGAACTGTTGAAATTTTATGATGTAAATAATAATTACGAGCATGATGCAAAAAATGATTTCACTCTTCCTTCGGGGGCGGATCACCTGATATTAAGCCAGAACTGGCTTGGTGTAAAAGCCGGCAATTATCTCAAATTCTATAATATGAACAAAGGATTTGAACATATTTCAAATTATGACTTTATTCTCCCGGTGGAAACGAAAGAGCTTATAATAACGGCAAACTGGCTTGGTATTTGGACGGGCGGCATGCTGAAGTTCTATGACATAAATAATGGATTCCTGCAAAATCCAAAATATGACTTTACCCTTCCCGATGAAACTGATGGTATAATAATAAGCCTGAATTGGCTGGGAGTTATTGCAGGCGGACAGCTGAAATTCTACAATATGAGCAAAGAATTCATGCATAATTCAAGATTCGATTATACTCTTCCTTATGGAGCATCAGATTTGGTAGTAAGCTCTAAGTGGTTAGGAGTAAAAACAGGGAGCTGGCTTAAATTCTATAATATGGACAAAGGATTTGAACGTAATTCAAAATATGATTATATAATAGAATAGTTGCTGTTGAATAAATATTATGTATAATTATCAATAGTTCGGTAAAAATTTAAGCAGCCATACTGTTGATACTACCTAATGATAAAGCATCTCGATAAAT
>CAISYK010000145.1 GCA_903889605.1 uncultured Bacteroidota bacterium | reverse complement strand
TTTATATCATACACCTTTAACCACTTTTTAGTAAACTTTCGATATATTTCAGGCCTTCCAGTAAAGATAATAAGTTGGTTTTCTTCAGTAAATTCAATAGGGTGATAATTGTCATATATACAATTAATATGGTATAAAGCTAATTGATCTTTTCTATTCATACCTTCTGCTTCTAACCACTTTCTTCGATATTTGTCGTCCGATATACAATTATCAAGGTCAACTATAATATATTTCATTAATAACCAAATTTGTTTAAAAAATAAAACCTCTCTTGACCGCCATATATTGCCCCCAATTTATATCAGCCAAGAGAGGTTATTGCACACTATGTGCAAATTACTGTTGTCTCATTTTATCTACAATTTTTAAAAGCTCACCACGTTTCTTTATGTCTTTAAACTCTTTCAAAGCAAACGCTTCAATTTCTGCGAAATAATCTCTTTGTTTCTTGAATAAGAATTTTTCTGCCCAAGGATGAACTTTCAATACCTCATCAACCATTTCATTTACCACTGACTGATACTCACGCTGTGTGCGACCGCCAGTTCTCGATTGCACCAACTGAGCGAAATTCCGCAAGTTGTAACCACACAATATATTTGTGCTTATGTTTCCTGGTAGGATTGAACGCGCATCTTCAGGTTGGATGCCATTTTTAATGAGTGTTTTGTAATTATCCTTTATTACTTGAAGAGTATTTTCAATATTACTTTCACCAGTAAGCTTATACTTCAAATTTTTAGGATAAACAAATTCAAAATCAGATTGATCAGTTACGCGCATTGACTGTTCTGCATAGGAACCTGTACGAGTACGAACCATCTGGTGAGTACAGTTACGAGAAACATCTTCAACGAGAAATGTATAATGACAGAACTCCCAAGAACTTGGAATAGTGTTCGCTATATAGTCAAGTTCTGTATTGAGTTCATCATTCGTCATTCTCAATATTTTCTCAAAAATGCTGGAGTGCATATCCAAACGGGTTGACTTTGCAAGAATCAATATTCGTGCAGCGTCATTCGTATAATTGACTAAGGTAACTTTCATGTTTTTCCAATTCCTTTTGCATTTCTTTTAATTGACGCAAATCTTCTTCAACTGATAGTATTCTTTTTGCGCAATCCCTTTTAGCGTCCATAGTCCAATGCCTATTTACACCCCAGTGCCAAGAGTAACGCCAAGAATCATTTATTACTTTAGCAGCCCCTGTCTCTTAAATCAGTAGTGTTGTCCATTAGTTTTTCCAGAAGTTTGATTCACGTTTACGCTTTTTTATACAATCGCAGTTTTCAATCAATGTTTGCGTAATTACAAAATTACTACAACCAGCAGTCTTAATTCCAAGTATATCCATAGATACACATAACTGCCAAGAGTAAAATTTATCATTAGCAAGAACCATAAAAGGAATCATAGAAGCTTTTTCTAATTCAAGATGTAGCATTAAAAGCATCTGAATACAAACTGGCATACTTTTAGGTGCGCTTGCGTTCAATACTTTTGGATTAGGAAGTGTTTCTAATAAGTTCATTATTATTATAGTTTTAAGTTAAAGGTTGGAGTTAATCCCCCTCCTTATTATTAATATAATATAAGTTTACTTAACTGCAAACTTTATTTTAACATGGCTTTTGAATAACCATCTGTCCAGTTGGTAAATATACTTTGTTACCTACCATAATTTCGTCAATCGCCTGTTTAACACCTTTGCACGTTTCCATTCCATAATCATCGCAGATAATCACTCCTCCAGGTAATATATTTTGGTAAGCATACCAAAGAGCTTGGTGCGTTGCTCGATAAACGTCTAAATCAATATGGCAGAAAGAGAATTTCTCATCAACTTGACTTAAAGTAAAAGGTATTTCACCTTCTATGATAACTGCTCCTTGTATATAATCCAGCGTTCCTTGTACATCGCCCACTGCATATTCGCCATTTTCATGTGCATCGTGGCGAGCGTTCGCTTGTTTTATGCCACAAAATGTGTCGAAAGCAAATACCTTGATTCCTTTATCCAATAACATGCAAGTTACTCCACCAGTATATACTCCAAACTCCGCCATCGGTGCATCAGGAAACTGTTTATACATGTTACTTGAATATTGATCTATTATATACATGCGATCATTCGACAATGCTGTACGATACATTTCTTTGTACGTAGGTGTTATATCCCAAGGCTTATAACGTGCCAATATAAAACCTTCAAATATACATCCATAATTTGTAGTTTCTGATGGATAATGATCAATTAATCCTTCAATAATCTTTTTTGATCCACCAACATCTTCAATCCTTTTGTCAATCTTTTCTTGAATAGTCATACTAACTCCAATAAGGAATTTGCCACCTTGATTTTAAAATTTGAACGATCTTTGAAATGAGTGCGAACAAATGCGTTTGAAAGATTTCCTGTATTTAGTCCAGCGTTATAATCGCAATATTGAGTGACTGAATTAAGGAAACCCCAAGCGGTTCCTTTAGCACTGACCAAGTGCGAACCCAAAGATTTATTATCTAAATAAAGTGACATAATCTTTTTGACTGACTTGGAAACATCTTCTATGTCTTCTCTTCCCAACACTTCACCTTCCTCAGTTCTCCAGTTTGTTTTCATTGTTGCGAACAAAATGTCCAAAGCTGTTGCTTTATTAACTTTGATTCCAGTAAGAATCTTTGCATTATTCAAGAATGTTTCCCAAACACCTTCTACCAAACCAGCTTTTATTTGCGCTTCTTCAGGATTAAAGAATTGGTTATGCGGAACTCTTACAATAGCTTTATTACCAGTAGTTCCAATAGACATGCGCAATGTGTTCCAACACACTACCCTGATCGAAGTCAAATGTACGCACGTAGCCATTTTGCCGTCCACTGACGATACTATCAATGCGTATGGCTTAATAATATCACCTCCACCTATATCCTCACCTTTTCCAGTTTGTGCAAGTGCCCAGAAAATTCGACCACCGTACAAGCACCCCGCAGTTTCCATTTTGAAACCATGATGCTGTATCAAGTTAGCAAAGAAATCAATCATCTGGCCAGGCTGTACAATCTTGTATTTACCTGTTACTATTGAAAGAGGATTAAAGTTGTCAGAACGGTATATAACTTTTTGTCCTGGATAAACATCATAAACAGTTTCTGCATTAACAAATTCTTTTATAGGGAATAGAACAGCACTTTCTTCAGCAATCCAATCCATTCCTGCTTCTACCTTCCATGTTTCAGCATCAGCTTTTGGCGACATCAACTTGCCAAACCCGTGCCATGGTACTTGACAAACATACGCCATATTGGCCCTATCATTACTAAAATCTAATTCATGACTCATATTTAATATATTTAATTGTTAATTACTCTTCATCCTTGTCTATAAATTCCTCGTGTGATGGATCACTTGACGCAAATATCTCATCAATTAGATCAAAGAAGTATGGTCTATATTCAGCAAATTCAGGTTTTGACCTACTTTTCAAAGCCGCAATAAGATTATTGAAGTGCGCAACGTCAACACCGATAAGTTGATCTCTTAATACATCGTAATTTTCAAGATCAAGTTTCGATACATCATAGATCATTTTCAAGAACTCACTTGCACCGCATGTCCATCCACGTCTGATAAACTTTCTTGTGCGTATGATACTTGAAAGAGGATACTTTGAGCCAATGTATTTTAGCTCTTTAGACATTATGCTTATCAAAGCATCTTTGTTAAGAGCCAAACCTTGTTCTTCAGTCATATAATTAGTTACATGAATGAAGTCGTAGTTCTTATGAATTTCTTCAGGAAGTCCTGTAAATCTCGTAATAAACTGTATTCCATCACATAGCGTTACTGCATTTTCGGTGATGCAGACAGGACTGTAAGTTCCTTTCTCTGGCTTTTCTGCTGGTTTCATCATTCCTTGCTCCCTATCTACAGCCCTTATGCGAAATTCATCATCCTTATCCAAGTATGATTTAATAGTATTATCATCAGGTCTAATTTTCTTTACATAGTATCGCGTAAGTTCCAAGCAGAAATCTGCGTCATCAAAATAAATATCATAGTCATTAGGCTGTTCATTTTGCAATAAGCTGACTATTGCTCCACCAGTAACGATATAATGTTTTTTAATATCTTCAACCAACTGCTTACGATATGTTTCGTCAAAAGTTGAATCTTTATCTTCTATGATAGACTTACACCAGTTATTTACTTTAGCTCTGATTACTTTTTCAATTGTTCTGGATTTCATGGGTTTTCAATTTTAGATTCATTAGATTCTACGAAAGCGTCACAGTGAACTGTGGATTGTGATAAGATTCCATCTTCATCAACTAACCATTCATATTTTGGATTACCAAGGCAACAAGCGCAATTAAAAACACAAAAATTACAAAGATCAGCTTCCATAATTATTTTGTTTTGCTGTTATCAGAAATAAATATCATAGTTGTGATATTTAAGTTATTTCATCTTCCTTCTTTTCCCTATACTTAATATACGATAATTTACTAATAACCTAAATTATAATAAGTTATTTTTTAACAGCTCGTATTCATTTTTATTTATCAACTGCTTAATTACTTCAATATCATTCCATACATCGTCCAGCAGTATATTTTTCCATATTGCAAACCTGCCCAAAGAATAAATACCATAATCTCTGGACATTTCATAAATAAGATGTTTGCGTTCAATGTCATTAAAGTAAGTAATCTTTCCAAGATTTTGTGTTATACAATCAATAAGTTCTGTCATTGATATTCCAAAACAATTAAAAATATCTATTATTGAATCTTCATCACCTCTTGCAAAAAAACTATCATTATCAATACTTTCAACTATAAGCCTATTTCCATTCAAAGATGCTCTATATACTCCAAAACTTGGATCAGGAAAATAAATAGTTTGATATACATTTGATTCTGGAACTCTGTAACGACGAACGGTGATCTTTTGTTTATTAAAAACATATTTTTCTTTATCATATTTTATTGTATCGCAGAAATTTAAAGTATTATACATAGGCCCTGTACTTATAACATTATCAGTTGCAGATTGTTTTTCAAACCAAGCCATATTTGAATTCCATTCAATTCTATCATTAAATCTTTCCAATAATAACTCATGTAGGTTCTCAGGAGCTATCCAACGCTTACATGTATCTATATTCCATATTGAACGGTCTTCAATCGTTCCTGCAACTTTCAATGAATATTGGTTGCACACCTTTGGGTTAGGTTTAATGAAATTTCCTTCTGACCATATTGCTTTATGAACAGTTACTTCCTTGAAAGGAATACCCAATGCACGGCCTATCTTGTCCGATCTGAACCTTAACAATGCTCTGTGCGATTTGATAATTTCTCTGGATTGTTTTTCATAGATTTGTGCTTCTGGAAATTGACTTGCTGCTAACAAGCCCGACAGCCCTGCTCCAATGATGCTTATGGTCATTATTCAAATTTTTTGATTATTGAAATTCCGTAGCCTGAAATTAGTGTATCTATATTAGTTGAACCTTTCTCGTTATAACCATATTCTAAAAATACCGTTATATATAATAATGCGCTTCGAAAAAAACGAATTTCTCTGGAAACGAAGTGTTGTATTACCTCGAAATCGTTTACTGGATATTCTGTAAATATTCTATCTACAACGTCATCTAAAATTTCTAATTCAATAGGCTTTGGTAGTTTAAAGAATTTGCATGACTCTTTAATAGTCTTTTGTGGAGGAAACTTTCTTAATGGATAGGTCATTGTAGTATAGTTTTAAGTTGTAAGGCAAGTAAGTCGTGTTATTTATTTTCTGCTATAATTAATATAAGTATAAAAAGTAATAAATAAAAGTTTTTTAATTAATTTAATCTTTTTATATTAAGACTTAAGCAGATCGAAAACGGAAAACTAATAACTAAACTATGAACCATCCAAAAGTATTCGTAACTCAAATTCCAGTACGAAGAGATCCAAAAACTAATGAACTATGCCCAGCATTAAATATTAATATAGCGCAGGAATATGGTTCAATAGAAATTCTTTCACCAAGTCAAGTTGGATATACTCAAGTTCCAGAAACGATGGACAGATATGATGATATGCTTTGTTCCTACTCTGAAGAGTTTGGAGATACATTATTGCCTTTAGGTGATCCAGTATTGGTAGCTCTGGCTACGGGAATATTGGCACGGAGAGGTTGTTTTTCCGTACTAAAATGGGACAAGAACGCTGGGCGATATTTCAAAACTAAAATAAACTTCAATGAGCAAAGTGAAGGTATTAGTACCAATTACTGATCCAATGCAGATTAAGGTTGGTACGGTGGTCGAGAATAAGCAAGGTCAATATATAATGGTCTTAAAAATTGAAGAAACCAAAAATGCTCAAACTTTGCATTATACAGTTTCGGCGGCAATTGATAAAAGAGAAATTGGAGAAACTCCACAAGAAATTATGGCTTGCTCATCTTTGAAAATTCCTAAATGGTTATTCGGACAGCAGGATTTTATGTATGAGGCTTTTGGTATTTGTAGGGTGACGTTTAAATAAACAACTAATAACTTAAATACTACAAATATGCTTGTTTTGATTTCTATTGCTGCCACATTATTTTCATATCTTATTTATTTTAGAATAAGTATGATTATAAATTCACATTTTCTTGGTTTTATTCTTTTATTAGTTGGATCAACTTGTGGAGGTTTATAATGAAAAAATTAGTCTATCAGCCTATACAATCTTTTGATGATTTAAAAATCGGTTCCTTCATCAACGAACGTGGTGCTGTGAGAAAAATTCTTCAACATGAAGGTGAAGGAAAGGAAAAGAGGGTTATTGTTTCTTGCTTTGTTTGGGAGAAAGATTTGATTGATGAATCTATTGGAACTATGTCTCCTAAAACATTATTATTAGCTACAGAATTCAATAAGGCACACTACAAGTGGCGGTTAAAGGATTTCACCCAATTTGGGACAAAACGTATAACTTTTGTAGAAAATGGACAGGCTTAAAGAAGCTAACTCAATTCAGAAGCAAGCTGGATGGAATTATTGTTTTAATCAACTTGTTGATATTAAAAATCAATTAAGAGTGTTGCATGGGGTTGTTATTGATGAAGAAGAAATTGATGCAATAATAGACACACTCGTAACCAATCAGTATATAACTTTAACAAGGGAAAATATACCATCATGAACGTATCACATCCTTTTGATTATGATTTAGAAAAAGAAGTCCAATCTAAAATTAACTTTGGACAAGCTTTGGAAGTTTTGAAAAATGGAGGAAAAGTTTGCAGGAAGGGGTGGAATGGAAAAGGAATGTGGTTAAAACTTATTCATTCTGGAAATGCGATGTTTGATGGTTTTGATATGCAGGACTGCATTGGTATGAAAACGGCAGATAATAAAATGCAGCCAGGATGGCTTGCAAGTCAAAATGATATGTTATCAGAAGATTGGGAGGTTTTAAAATGATCTCTCTACAAGATATCAGCAATGCAGTACAAGAACGTTTTGATCTTGAATTTGAAATTGCCAAACGCGAACAGGAAATTAAGGATTTAAACAAAAAGTTAACAAACATTAATGAAGAAACTATTCCTTGTGCTTTTCAAGAGCTTGGAATAAAAGAAATAAAGTTAGAAAATGGTCAAAAAGTAAAAGTTGATCAAGACATTTATTCAAGTCTATCAAATGAAGACAAGCCTCGTGCTTATGCTTGGTTAACAAGCCACGAATATGGTGGATTAATCAAGGTTGAGCTTTCCATTAACTATTCAAAAGGAGAAAAAGAAAATGCTGAAGTAATGAAAAAATTGCTATCAGAAGGATGTGGTTTGGATGATAATTTTTCAATATATGTCTCAAATTATTTATTAGAATCAGGAGTTGATGAAGAAACAGCAACCTGTATCTATGAAATATTGAGTGGTGGGGCTCATCCTGTTGACCTATCCGAAAACGTCCACCACGCCACTCTTGCCGCTTTCCTACGGGAAAGAGTCAGAGAAGGAAGTGAAATTCCTTTGGACTTATTTGGCGCCAGACCTGTATTTAAAACCAAAGTAACAAAAGCAAAATAACATTAATTAAACTTACGAAAAAATGGCAAATTCAAAAGAAGAAACAAAGATTGCAAAAGTTGATGATTCAGCGATGGAACTTGCACCAACTGAAATCAATTTTGAGAGCGATTCTGGATATGGAATGGAGGAAGTTGATAAAGATACGTTGGCAATACCGTTTATTTTCATTCTTCAGGCAACATCACCTGCCGTTGAGAAAATAGATGGAGCCCAGTCTGGTATGTTTATGAACTCTATTACTGAAGAATTGTTTACAGAAGTGGAAGTTATTCCTTGTGCTTTCCAAAGACGTTATCTTCGTTGGGAACCTCGTTCCAAGGGTGGCTCTTTCAAAGGTGAGTATATGCCTTCTGACATTGAAACAGGACGTGTAGAAGGATGTAAAGAGTTTGATGGTCGGTACTACTTTGATGTTCCTGAAGGGGCTTCATTGTTAGATTCTGCTGGTAAACCTTTGTACGATATTGCTAAGGACACAAGAAATCATTTTGTTTTGTTTAAGTCTAAGGATGGTTCATGGGGGTTTGCACAGATTTCTCTTAGCAGTACGCTGGTTAAAAAGTCTAAACGTTGGATGTCAAGAATTACGGGAATAGAATTCACTGGAAAGAATGGTAAAAAGTTCAATCCTGCATCTTTCGCTAACAGTTATAAACTAACTCGTCCAGCAACCAAGGAAGAGAAAAATGGCAATGCTTGGTGGTCTATCGACATAAACCTTTTTGGCCCAGTAACTAACAATGAAGTTTATGCTAAGGCTAAGGCTTTCCATGATCAGGTGGCTTCTGGAACGATAAAGTCAGTTCCTATGGACGATGAAGCTGTTAGTTCTTCTTCAAATTCTGATGGTGAATCGTTCTGATACTTGAGAGGGTGATGTTCCCCTATGTCTTGACCAGCATAGGGGAATTTTTTTTATAACAATTTTAATAAAAATAAAAAGATGGCCCAAAACTAATACATCCTTCCTGAAGAAATTCAACAAATGATTATGTCAAAATACAACCAAATAATGACAAACTTTAAAAAAGAAATTAAACAAGCAGCTTTATCATATGTAAATAAAGGGTGGTATGTGTTCCCGTTACATACTATTGATGAAAAAGGACATTGTACATGTGGAAATAAAAATTGCACTGATGCTGGTAAACACCCAAGGGTTGAACTTACTCCAAAGGGATTGAAACAAGCTACAAGAGATTTATCTTTGATAGAACGTTGGTTCTCGGAAGATGCAGAGCCAAGTAATATTGCTATTGTTACTGGAGAAATTTCAGGTATCACTGTGATAGATATAGACATAGGTGAAGGTAAGTGTGGAGCTGAGTCTTGGCAAGAACTTGTGAATGAATTTGGAGAAGTACAGACTTTGTGTGCAAATACTGGTTCTGGTGGTATGCACATGGTGTTCCTTTATAACTCTGGGTTGAAAACTGCCAGCAATATTCTTGGGGAAGGAATTGATTGTAGAAATGATGGAGGTTACATTGTTGCTGCTCCAAGCAGACATCGTTCTGGGGGCGTATATTCTTGGGTTGATATTGCAATAGAAACAGAGTTCCTGCCATCTCACTTGTCCCGTAGAAAAGAGAGACGTGGTCGGCCAAAGAAGGGTGATCTTACAAGAGCCAAATATAATATAGAAACAGTAACAGATATGTTGAAACATGTTTCTGCTGATGATAGAGATATGTGGAGAAACATAGGTATTATTTTGGGAAGAGAGTTTGCAAGAAGTGATGATGCTTGGCAGTTGTACAATGAATGGTCTGATAAGTGGAGTGGTTCAAAAGGTCGTAATCACAACACAAAAATGAAGGAATCTTTTTATGAACTATCTGCACAAGAAAATTCAGCTGGTGGTCTATCAATGGCGACTATTGTTAAGTACGCTATTGACTCAGGATGGGCTCCCAAGGCTGGTGACGTTCCTATTGAAAATTTCATATACTATGGCCCTGGAAATAATTTCATTTATCGTCCTACTGGTTCTTTTTGGATTGCTTCTGGTGTAAATGCTGCTGTAAGCAAGGTCAATGAAGATGGAGTAATTATGACTCCATCAGATTGGCTTATGTTACACCAATTAGCTACCAGCATGACCTGCGACCCATCAATAGAGGATGACTATGTAAAGGGTTACGACAATAGAAATGGTGAGGTATGTAAAATTCCTGGAGCTGCCATTTATAATTCCTACATTCGACCTACCATAGAATATGGAGATGCTCGTTTAGCCCAACCATTTGTTAATCATTGTTTACGTATTTTCAATAAGAAAGGTGATGTAGATCAATTTCTTAATTACATGGCTCATAGAGTACAGAAGGTTTGGGAGAAACCAAGGTTCGCTTTAATGATAGCTGGAGCTCAAGGTTTAGGTAAGGATACAGCCATTGAGTTCTGTGCGCCAGCCATTGGTTCTTGGAATCTACATAATATCGACCCAAGCGCATTTGACCAAAATTTCAATGAGTACGCTTCCAGCGCATTAGTGCGTATAAGTGAAGCTGCAAATTTGCACGAAATGTCAAAGTGGGCGTTCAATGAACGTACAAAAGTATTGATAGCTGGAACTCCAGACATTATGTTAATTAATCCTAAGTATGGATTAAAGTACCCTTGTAGAATGTACTGTGGAGTAATTATTACCACCAATCATTTAGGGAGTGGCATTTATATTCCAGCAGATGACCGTAGATATGATGTTATAGACTGCGCCACGTTGGAAGAGGCAGGGTTGGATGATGTGGATGTTAGGCGTAATTATTTTGAAGAGCTTTGGACTTGGTTTATTTCTGGTGGGGATACACATGTTGCTGCGTTCCTTGCACAAAGAGACATATCGGGGTGGTCAGCGTCCAATGGTCAGCGCAAAACAGATGCGCACAAGACCGTTGTGGCTTCTGGTATGGCTTCTGATGAGTGGCTAACGGACATTATGGATGAATTACAGGATATTGAAAATGAAAGTGGCAGAGGCAATTTGATTGCAGTTCGAGGTGACTACATAATTCAAAAAGCTGAAAGTAAAGGTGAAAAGATTGGTGATGTAAAAAGGAAGTTGGGCTCTGTAATTGGTAGGATGGGCTTCCAAGTGTATAGGAATCCAGATAGACAGGATGGTCGTTGGTCGTTGTTCGGGAAGCGTACTACTGTGTATGTTTCTAATTCAGCAGGTGAAGGTTTTGATCCAACTAAATGTGAATCATTAAAGGAGATATTTTGAATGACAAACAAGCTTGTTCCTTATAAGGAAGTTGTCGTTTCTCTAGAAATACTATATATGGTATAGATATTTGTAGTGGAGTACAGAGTAATAAGATCAGTGTTCGTCGCTCGGTTTATAGCAGTAATAGGGAAGGAAAGAAAGGTGTAAAAAGGTAGTTTTAACACGTTTAGGGCTATCTTTTTATACTTTTAGCATAAAGTTACCTACGCAATATAATGCGTGTTAAAAGCTGTAAAAATAGTCAAATTAAAAAACAAACTTTTCTATTTTTTAATCTTATATTAATATAGGTTAAAAAATAGGCAGGCAGAAACTTAAAATGAAAACCATACTAATGCTTACGGTTTACTTTATTCCATGGATCATCGCTCGTTATCGGTCGCACGGAAGTTGGATGGCCATTGGCGTTATGAAATTAATTTGGAGTTTAACTAAAAAGTGAGGTGTATTATGGGTACTTGCGAAATGTTTATGCAAGATTGGTATGACACTTACCAGAAAAGAGTTGACATTAAAGAGAAGTTGGAAGGCAGATTGTTCCTTGATGGACAACCTGCATCGGTTTATGGACTTAAGTTGGATTACCCAGTAGTTTTGAAGGATGGAGATGATTTTAACAATGCAGTACATTTTACTTGGGCGATATTGGAACGTGCAGCCAGTGTTGGAAAGATTGTAAACTTGAAATCTTAATGTAATAAAATATTTTTCTTTTTCCTTTACCTTTATTATATTAAGTATAGGGAAAAAGAAGGAAGTCATAGCATAAATAACAACTAATCGGATATTACAATGCAAGATGCACCAGAAGTAAAAGTAATTGAACTTTCTACTGAAGAAGTATTGAAAGAAAAAATTGTAGAGTTGGGTAAATTGATAGTTATTAAAGATTCAACTATAAAGTATTATTCGGATGAAGTTTCTTCACTTCGTAACGAAATTGAACAACTTAACCTGTTCCTCGATACTTTGCCAGGAATTATTGAAAGATTGACTGAAGGGGAGCCTGACAATGAAGGGGTTGTGAAGAGTTGGACGATAATTAAACGCTCTGCCTTGATTAGATTAAGTTCTTGGCTTGCTTGCAGGAAATAAGAAGTTGGTGAAGGTGGTAGGTAGGCCAATGCAGGTTCGATTCCTGCGCCACCTCTATTTCGTTTTACAATAACTTAAAACTTACTGCTATGGATTACGAATTTCAATTTGGGGATAAAGTGAAAATTTTTAGTGATGATGTTTGGAATGGTATGGAAGGTACAGTTTTTGATATATTAGTAAATTGTGTGGTGGTTAAAATAGGGAATGATTATACAAATTTCTGGCCATATGAATTAGAACTAATTGGCAAAACAATTTAAACTAAGTGGTGATATGACTACTTTATTATGTTTGGCATGGTTCTGTTTAGGAGTTGGTTTAGGCATAAGCACGCAGGCTGTCGCTGACAGTATAAACAGAAGAAGGTTGATGAAAATGTTAATGAGAAGGTTGACAGAATTAAAACAGGATGTGAAATGATCTACACTATAAATACTGAAAGTGGGATTTGGCCAATCCGTAGTTCGATTTAACAAACTATTTTTATTGGAGAATAATACGCTGGGTTTACTTATATAGTACGCTGCGAAATAATTGCGTAATAAAGTTGGATAGAGTTTTACGCACGGGAATTTTGGAGTTGATGGTTGTGGGAGAGAGTTTGATGGTTGTTTCTTATGAAATTTATTTGGGAGATAGGTGGAAAAAGTTCGTTGAACGTGTTTCGACGTAAAAAGTGCGTGGTTTAGGAGGCACGGCCTATGCTTGCCGTGTTACTTATAGATTAAAGATTTTATTAAATTCGAGAGAGAGAAAAGAGGCGATTATTATATTAATTATATAGAAACTTTAGATAGGACACGGCAAGCATAGGCCGAAGCCGCAAATTAGACCTAACGGAATTACTGCACGTTTAGTGCTTATAAATTACAAAACTTTTTATAATGTTAAAATAAATAAAAATAATTTCCAAAAAAGCTTGCTTTATATCCTTGATTTTCGTATATTTTTCTTTTAAGTAATAGTAATACCCAGCTGACGAAGGAATGGTTCCTTTTAGGCAAAAACTCAAAAATAATACTACAATGACCAAACAAATTGAAGAGATTGAAGTTCCTGTTGAACTTGCGGTTGAAGTTCCTGTTGAACTTACTGAAGAAGAAAGAGCAGCCAAGAAAGCTGAACATTTTGCAAAACAGTCAGCTGGTACCGCTAAGAGTTGGGAAAACCAAGATGTTCGTGCATCCAGAATGATTCGGAGAGGTGTACTTGTAAGACTACCTGATGGAAGTGATGTCTTGTATGGTAGTATTGCTAAAGCGTTTATTGAACTTGACCTTCCTTTGGCTAAACATTACGCACTTCGGAAAGACCTGCGTGAAATTGAAGGTCAGCAGATTGATTTTGAATATCCAGAGGGAGTTCGATACACATTTCAGGATGTTGCGGTTCCAGAGAAAAAGAAAAAGGAAAAGCCTGCCAAATTGAAAGAAGGTGATGAAGGATATGTTGCTCCTGCGCCAAAAGCAAAAAAGGCCAAGAAAGAGAAAGTTGTAGCTGAAAATGTAATTTCTGAAGATGCAGCTCCAATTGAAGTTGAAGCTACTTTTGACTAATAAGTTCTGAAAGTTGTAATAATAACATTAGGAAGCCCATCTGAATAAGGTGGGTTTCTTTTTTATATTAGTGGCACACTTTACCAACAACTAATTTTACTAATTTTTCCTAATTTTTCCTGCGCCACAACCACGTTCCCCGAACCTCGTTCCGACACTTTAAACACCGACCATCGTTCCTGGCAATGTTCCTGGCAATGTTCCTGGCAATGTTCCTGGCAATGTTCCTGGCAATGTTCCTGGCAATGTTCATGGCAATGTTCCTGTTCCTGGCAATGTTCATGGCAATGTTCCTGTTCCTGGCAATGTTCCTGTTCCTGGCAATGTTCCTGTTCCTGGCAATGTATTCCAACAAACACCGACCATCGACCGTTGTAATGGCGCGGCACCATTATCAGACCTTCGTGCAATGATAATGATAATGTATTCCAACTAAACCCGCGCTTTTAATTGCTTTCGTTTTTAGCAGGAGAAAAACCTAAAAAAAGTAACGTTTTAACATGCGTAGTTAAACTTTTTTGCTTATATGCAGCTTATATATCTATCGAAAAAACGTCCTCTTATAAGCTGTATTTTTAGTCAAAAATAAATTTTGCTTTTACCTTCTTTATTCTTATATTATAGTAGGTAGGTAAATAACAAAACTAAACGGAACAAACTAAAATGAGAATAACAGAAAAACAAAAGGCATGGATAGTGGGCGTGTCGCTATATGTTGCTGCGTGCATAGTGACTATCTTTGAAGTTTGGAGGTGGAAAAATTAATTGGAAAAATAAATTTTGCTTTTACCTTCTTTATTCTTATATTATAGTAGGTAAAATTTTAGCAATTAAAACGGAGAACATAATGCGAGTAAGCCAGTTTATCGAGTACACAAATGGAACCAGATCGGAAGAATTAGATTTCGATTTTTCCGAGCTTTTTCTTAGCTACACCAAGGAAGATATGCAATTTCTTAAGGACAGTTTAGAAAAAAACGATTTCGCAGGAATCTACAAGAAACGGGAAGAAAACGAGCCCGACAACCTAAATTACCTTTATCTTTCTTACTTCGCTCCATCCGAGATAAACCACGTTTTCGAAAATATAAAGGACTGCTTTCTAACCATAGCTAAATAAACATCGCGCAACGAATGGCGGTCGGAGAACCTATTTCTCTGGTCGCTGTTCTTGTTCCCACCAACTAACATTATCATTATCATTACCACGAATTTGTCAGGAATGGACATTCCTGTAAGTGTAGGTGGTTCCTGTAAGTGTAGGTGGTTCCTGTACGATGGGCGTTGTTCCTGTAAGTGTAGGTGGTTCCTGTACGATGGGCGTTGTTCCTATTCCTGGCAATGTTCCTGGTTCATGTACGATGGGCGTTGTTCCTGTTCCTGGCAATGTTCCTGTTCTTGGCAATGTCGTGTGTCCTCTGTCGCGCAACGATATAGTTATATAGTTATCTAGTTATATAGTTATCTAGTTATATAGTTATATAGTTATATAGTTATCTAGTTATATAGTTATATACCTTATTTACCTTATTTACCTTAATTTATTAGGCAAATAACGAATATCGTTATAAACCTATTATAACTCGCCGTTATAAACCTATTATAACTCGCCGCTATATTTGCACTAAAAAGAAATAAACTTGCAATATAGCGGTTTTGCGTTAACGTCGTTAATATCGGCCTCGTAAATTATTATAATATAAGCAGTTACGGGTAATACGTTTTTTTTCGCAAAAATCTTTGCCTGCATAAAATAAAACCTATTATAGATTAGGTTATTCGAAAAATAAGTACTATAATTAAGAAGGTAAAAGAATAGGTTTTTTACCTTCTTAAACTTAAAACTTTACTATAA
The DNA here is from genome assembly GCA_903889605.1 of uncultured Bacteroidota bacterium. GTDB lineage: Bacteria > Bacteroidota > Bacteroidia > 2-12-FULL-35-15 > 2-12-FULL-35-15 > 2-12-FULL-35-15. Next base: position 2,052 of record CAISYK010000145.1, on the reverse strand, counting down.
TGAGAAAAGCTCCGAAAAAAACTGCATCTGCATCTGCATCTGCATCTGCATCTATGCAGACCGTAACGAATTCCGAAGTAATAACCCGATATTATAAGGCCGATACGGAAAGGCCTATTATTACCGCAATCGGAATCGGCGTCGCGAAAAGTTACGATAATTCCCTAATTGCGGCGGCACGAAAGGTACGTAAAGGTTGCTATTTCTACGAGATAATAAACGGGGAGAAGGGCGAAGAGTGGCACGCGGAAAGCGTACGGAAAGCGTACGATATGCTTAGCATAGACTACGCAGGGCATATCCCGTTTCGAGGACGATTGCGCAAGGAAGAAAATGCAACGGGATTAATGCTTACGAAAGGGGATCGCAAGTTTTTCTTTCGAGACGCAGAGCGTATGCTTCCCGAAGAAAAGGCAGTACCGATAGCTCCGATCGCGCCGATCTTAGAGGAGGTGATATAATGCTCCGCAATAAATTTTTAGTAAAGCCCTGCTATTTTTGCAGCCCTCATAAAGGGGATAATTTAAGGCTGTATAAAAAGCATAACGGGCGCAAATAAGGGCGCGAAGGAAGGGGAATTCCCCTTCCTTCCTTTTTGCCTATAAATAGGACTAAAAACGTCCTCGTTTCGCGTTTTATAAAAATACTCTTACACCCGCAGACCCACGCCCCAAATTTCACTTGTCAAAATCTGAACACCCCACCAACATCGACCACCGCCCACCGATACAGAAATCACGCCATTTAATCATTTTCCAAAAATCCAAAATCAATTTTTTATTTTTTTGCTTTTTTTGCTTTTTTTGCTTTTTATCTAAAATATGCTTATATTCCGTTTATAGACAAGACCAATCTATCCAAAAATATATATTTATCATAATATGCCATCGAGACAAGACCATATAAAAACAACAGTGGCTCGTGCATTTGATATGGACGTTCAAGGTGTATCTAACTCAGATGTAGCCAAGGCAAGAAATGGGATAAAAGTTATAAGGAGAGAAAGAACCAAGCAGATTATAAAAACAATTCATGAAGTTCTTACATATTGTGAAAAAACTATTGAAAAAGATATTGATGATCTTACTCCACTTCAAAGAGTTACTGTTTGGCTTAATTTACAAGAATACGTGCGTCCAAAGTTATCCCGAGTAGAACAAACTGGTCAAGATGGTGGCCCAATGCGCCATAACCACACCATTGTACTTAGGTCGAGTGCGCCAATGTTGACTGATGGGGAACCGCAGCTGACTCTTACTGAACATGGCGTAAATGAATTACCTTATGAAATAGCACCTGACGAAAGTAAACTTTATCAACCTATAAGTATAAATAAAAATGAAAACAATGAAATGCAAACCAAAACCAAAACTGTATCTGCAAGTTTTGACAAAAATGGCCATGTGATATACAATATGGCTACAATAACTGATATTCCCCCTATCAGTGATGATGAATATGTCAATACAATTCCTGAAACTGAAGCAAAGGAAATATAGGAATGACAAAAAAGATAGCAAGGTATGATTTTGAAATAGTAATTGGCGATGATGTTCGGCAAGAGTTTGTTTTCCCCGAAGCATTTCCTTTGAACGTATTTAGTAAAGTTGAAGTAATTTTGGATGATGAAAATAAAACATCATTCATTTTGACTATATCAGGTCAATCATTATTTTGGATTATACCTTCTTCATATACACTAACTCTTAGAAAAGAACCTGTAAAATATGAGTGCAAATTTACTTTTTTAAGTGATGAAACTGTAAACACAATATTTGTTGGTGAAATAATACCATTTGTACTATAATGAGTGATCCAATAATTGTACAAATAGCTCCTCCACAAATATTGGTGCAAGCAACTTCTCCACAAGTATTGGATATCAACGTAAGTAATGTTGGTTCAGTTGGAATAAGTGCGTATGATGTTGCTGTTATAAATGGATTTGTGGGCACAGAACAGGAGTGGTTAGCGTCATTGATAGGGGATTATAATTTACCAATAGCTACAGATGCAATTTTGGGTGGTGTAAAAGTTGGTGATAATCTCACA
>CAISYK010000144.1 GCA_903889605.1 uncultured Bacteroidota bacterium | reverse complement strand
AGTTGTATCTGAACCACTTGTATCTAAATCAGAGGAGTCATATCATCCGATCAAATCTCAAATTAGTCATCCATACACTAATGAAACAAAACTATTAATTCAACAAATACAACATCAAAATAGACAAAAACGAATAGGATACTCTGAGGCGATTTTAAGAAATAGTAAAGTTCCTATGAACATAATAATTTAGATCATTACCAATTACAAAATGAAAGACATAATATTTCCGATCATAATGAACTATATAATAGAGTAAATGAACATAATCAGATGAGTCACGAAGATGCACTTAGTCATTTAATAGTATAATAAAAAGAAAATCCCCATAAAACCCAAGGCAACAATGCTGAATAATAAATTACGTTCGCTGAAAACAATAGGATTTATGCCGTTAAAAATGCCGACTATCAAACTTCCGATTATTCCTGCAATACTCCATGTGGCATAATTTAATGTGATAGCAAAGGTTTGCTGACTGCGGGGAGAATTCCGCATTATGTACGGCAAAATAGGAATTTGAAAAAAGGTATAAGCCACCCCCCAAAGTAAATGTGATATTAACAATAAACTATTGCTGTGAAAATGCACCCCGATAAGTATAAGCATTCCAAATACCGGAACACCGATTGATGCAATGTAGAACATCGGTAATATTTTTCTGCCTTTGATATACATACCAATAAACAAAGCCAGTACAAGCATTCCTAAATATCTATACGAAGTAAATTCAGCAAATTGAGCATCGCTGAAATGCTCAGCTTTCATGTATAAAGGAAGAATAGCAATAAATGTAACATTAATCAATTGGATAAACAGCCCAACTGTGATCAGGTTGAGCATTGATCTGTCCAGTTTGATGTATTTTATAACTGTGGTGAGCATTATAAGATTAAGAGCGGTTTTGATAATTGGTATAATAAAAATTCACCGCTAAGTAGTGTCCGTCCATTGAGTCAGGTAATTCAAAAAAACAAAAAACACTTGACGTGGATTCATAGATATTAAAATTGTAATTCATTATCGTATAATTAATAAAAAACTCTCAAACCGAGGGTCATTCTAAGTTTTTTTTACCTGAAGCAATCTCATATATGCGGTTGAGATTGCTTCAGTAGTGCCTCCATCGCAATGACATGCTGATATTAATGCCGACTTTATGGACAGACACTAAGTAACTAAGACCGCTTAGAAACACAAGGAAAAACTTAGTGAGTCTTAGTGGTCTTAATGAAAAGGGGTGAAATTTTTTTTTCAATGAACAGCCGCGCTGTGAAACATTTGAAATAGCCTGATTATATTTAAATTATTGGTAATGAAATATAAAACTTACTGCCTTTTCCAAGTTGGCTTTCAACCCATATTTTGCCCATATGTTTATCAATAAACTCTTTGCAAAGCACCAGACCTAATCCTGTACCGCTTTCTTTCGCTGTTCCGGTGGATGTAATTATCTGAGAAATATCAAATAGTTTATTTAAAATTTCTTCTGACATTCCAATTCCGTTATCAGAAACTGAAATTGTAATGGTTGAATTTGTACGCTCCGCGTGAATATTAATACTTCCTCCTATATTGGAGAATTTTATGGCATTTGAGATTAGATTACGCAAAATTGTTTTTAACATTTGTGCATCAGCAATAAGTT
>CAISYK010000143.1 GCA_903889605.1 uncultured Bacteroidota bacterium | reverse complement strand
CTTGATTTTATTGGCATTTTGCAACCTAACAAGTTATAATGATTTTAATAATTCTTTTCAATGATAGTAAGGGGCACGGTCATTTTCCCTTATTTTATACTTGACCGAAAGGGATAAGCAGTTACTTTTATTTTCACGCAAAAAAGAAACTGGTGAATTATTCCAATTGAAATGATTTTTTGGAACTAAAATCTACTTATGTTTGTTATAAATGGAAGTGGGCAGGCCCTGTTATTCTTTAGGAATATCTTTAATAACTTCACCTTCACTGGTAATTGTATTTTGCACATCACCGATTTGAGTTTTAATACTTTTTCCTGTTTTATCAATTTCGCTCTGCATTTCAGAAGTGTGTTTTTCTATTTCTTCTCTAATGCCGCTGGTGCTTTTTTGAATCTCGTTTTGAATTTGATTTTTAGCATCATTAATTTCCCTTAATCCTTTTCCTATTCCTTTTGCTATTCCAGGCAGTTTATCGGAACCAAAAAACATTATTATAAATAAAACAATGATAAACACTTCACCACCGCCAAGGTTTAAAAATAAGAGAATTGAGCCGATCATTATATAATACTATTTATTGTTACAAAGGTAAGCAAAAACAAAGCCCGATGAATGTAAATTCATCGGGCTTTAAATAATTGTCAAATATCAATTGGAGAATCAGCTTTTCTTAACGTCTTCTTTATTTTTGTCAAAATCAATTACAATAGGTGTAGCAATGCAAATGGATGAGTAAGTCCCAATTACAATACCAATTAGTAATGCAAATGAGAAGCCTCTTATTGTTTCACCGCCAAATACAAATATTGCAGACAATACAAAGAAAATGGTCAATGATGTATTGATAGTACGGCTTAATGTACTGTTCAATGCATAATTGATAACTTTTACTTTTTCATCCTTATCTAATTCTGTTTTATTACGTTCTGTTAAATATTCACGAATACGGTCAAACACAACCACAGTATCGGTCATTGAGTAACTCATTACAGTTAATATCGCCGCAATAAAATCCTGCGTGATCTCTAAAGAGAAAGGTAAAATGCCGTCAAAAATAATAAACACCGAAAGCACAATTGCCACATCATGGAAAAGTGCGACTACCGCGCCTAAACCATAGGTCCATTTTTTGAATCGTATAAAAATGAATACGAACATTACCAAACAGGATAACAATACTGCCCAAACGGCTTTAGAGCGTATGTCACGGGATACGGTTTCGCCCACTTTTTGCGAACTCATGACCTCAAATTTTGCTCCGAGCGTTTTTAAACCTTCATTCAATTTCGCTTCTACTTTTGCTTCTGCGTCCTCAGTAGCATCACCAATTAAATATGTGGTAGTGATACGCTGCTGTGTGCTTTCACCATAAGTTTTTACTTCAGGCGTTTCACCAAAACTCACAGTTAATGCTTTACGAACATCTTCGGTCGATTTTATTTCATCAAAACGAACAACATAAGAACGTCCGCCTTTAAAATCAACACCTAAGCTAAACCCGCCTTTGTGAATATAAGAGAATATACCTACAGCAATTATTAAACCGGAGAATAAATAATACAATTTACGTTTGCCGACAAAATCAATGTTTATTTTTTTGAAAGCATTTTCAGTATATTTATTTCCGAAAGAAATAACTTTGTTTTTCCCTAACCAACGGTCAAAAACCAAGCGGGTAATAAAAATAGCACAGAAAAGAGAAGAAATAATACCTATGATTAGTGTTGTTGCAAAGCCTTGAAGCGGACCAGTTCCGAATACAAACAATATGATACCAAGCAGCAATGTGGTTACGTGAGAGTCAATAACTGATGACATTGCATTTCTGTAACCTTCTTTAATAGCAAGCGGCGCACCTTTGCCAAGTCTTAACTCCTCCCTTACACGCTCAAAAATAAGGATGTTGGCATCTACCGACATGGCTATAGTAAGAACGATACCGGCTATTCCAGGCAATGTTAACACCGCACCGAAAGATGCGAGGACTCCAAACACAAAGAAGTTATTTATAATCATTGCAAGGTCTGCAACCCAGCCTGCTTTGCTGTAATATAAGCCCATAAAAATAAGCACTAATATCAAAGCTATAACTGTTGAAAACAGTCCTTTTGAAACGGCTTCTGCGCCGAGTGTAGGCCCAACAACAGTTTCTTCAACGATACGTGCAGGAGCCGGCAATTTACCTGCCTTTAAGATATTAATTAAATCGTCAGCCTCTTCAATACTAAAATGACCTGTGATAGAAGATGTTCCGCCCGCAATTTCGCCTTGTACGGTAGGATATGAGTAAACACTGTTGTCCAAAACAATAGCAATTGATTTACCAATATTATCTTTAGTTAAGTGTTTCCAGGTGATTGCAGCGTCTGAAGTCATGCTCATGGAAATTTGAGGTGAACCTGAGCCTTGCTGATCAAAAACTTTTCGTGCTTCGGTAATAATATCGCCGGAAAGAGCCGCTTTACCTCTGCCGCTTGTGCCGTTAATGGCTATCAATTGAACATAAGTTTCTTCTTTGTCAGTGGCTTTAAAATTCCATAAAAATTTTGTATAAGGTTTGAAAATAGATCTTATTCTCTGCAGGCGAAAAAATGCATTTACCTTACCGGTATCTCCAATGGCGGCATTACCTATAACTGGGCCGTTTCCTAATACAGTCTGACCTTTTTCATCTTGTTGGTAGGCAGGACGTAATAATGCAAACAACGGATTTTCTTTTTTAGCTCTCGCTATAGTATCGGCTCTGGTCTCCTTGATTTTTTTTGTTGAGTCGCCGGAAGTACCTAATTGTGAAGATAGTGACTTAGATATAGAATCTTTTGATGCAGTAGGGGTGATGTTTTTCGCAGTTTCTTTTGATTTAGAAGTCTTAACATCTGCACTTTTTACTTTATAAGCAACAGCTGAAGAATCTTTTCCAGCAGAATCTGCGGCAGGACTTAAAATTTCTTTTAAACGAATATTTACCTGCTCTAATAATGGATAAATATCTTTATTATCATAAGTTTCCCAAAACTCTAAATTAGCAGTCCCTTGCAATAGTTTACGAACACGTTTTTTATCGGTAACTCCAGGCAGCTCAATTAAAATCCTTCCGGACGAAGCAAGCTGCTGTATATTAGGCTGTGTCACGCCGAACTTGTCGATACGGGCACGCAGTGTAACCTTAGTTGTTGAAATTGCGCCGTCAACTTTATCCTGTAAAAATTTCAAGACTTCCTCATCAGGTGTGTTAAAATCAATCTTTCCTTTAAGCTCAATTGTTTGAAAGTTTAACGCTAATTTAGCGGTGGGATTAATTTTTTTGAACTCTTCACCAAAAAGAGCAACGAAGCTTTTAGGATCTTTTTTTTGTCTTTCGGCAGCCTGAACAAGTGCTTTTGTAAAAGTAGGGTCATTGCTGTTATTTGAAAGTGAACGAATGATATCCGGAACAGAAACTTCCAAGGTAACGTTCATACCGCCTTTTAAATCAAGCCCCAGGTTTAATTGACGTTTTTTTACTTCCTCGTATGTGTATTGTGTGAGTTTAATATCATACACTGGTCTTTTCTTCAAAGAATCCAAATAATAGTTCTTTTTAAGACCGAATAAATAGTCCAAATATGTTTTTTGCTCGGCAGGAATTGCCGATTCTTTCTTCGCTGCATCAAGCGCGTCGGGACTCGAAACATAGTTTTTGGCAAATACATCAGCATCGTTTTCAATGCCGGCAGCAACCCAAGTAAACATTAAATAATAAGCACAGGCGAGTGCCAGTAAAATTGCAAATAGCCTAATTGCACCTTTGTTTTGCATAATATTTTATTAATTTGATAATTTGATAATTTGATAATTTGCCAATAACGGTAATTACTTTACCGCATTTTCAAACGTTCACATTTTCAAATTGATTTATTATTTTTTTAAAAATACGGGTGCAAATATAGAATAACAATTAATATTTACCAATTTAATAATCAATATGGTTGTGATGAATTGTTTTTTGCCTTGGTATTTGCAGCAGAAAATCCAGGTTCTTAGCTGTTGAATTATTGATTTTTACTTGAGTGAACCCAGCTTTGTCCCCCAAAATAAAAGATAAGTCATTTATTCTCACCTCAGATAGTTTAAAATACTTATCAGTTTTTTACTGAGCGATTGAAAGCCGATATTTTTTACTGTTTACTTAATGGCGCAATAACCTGGGTCTGCAGGATTGTGAGCTTGGCCGGCAAGCTGTTTGCGTTTAATAGATTTACAAAATCATCAGCTTCTTCCTGTGAGAAAGTACCTGTTATCGAAGATTCCCCTCCTGAAATTTCGCCCTGAACTGTGGGGTATGAATATACGCAGTTGTTCAATACAATAGCTATTGACTTGCCGATGTTTTCTTTTGTTAATTGTCCCCAGACAACAGCAGCATCTGGTGTCATTCTTATGGAAATAGTTGGGGAGGAGCTCTTTTTGTAAATTACTTTATGGGCTTCGGTAATAATATTGCCTGATAGAGGGGCTTTCCCTTTTCCCCTGGTACCGTCAACTGCAACTAAATCTAAGAAGTATTCTTCTTTTCTAAAGGTTTTAAATTCCCATAAAAATTTTGTATACGGTTTGAACATTGATTTTATTTTAGTATCACGTAAATAGGCATTTATCTTCCCTGTATCCGTAATGGCTGCAAATCCCACAACAGGGCCATTATTTAAAACTGACTGACCCTTTTCATTACGGCTGATTGCCGGACTTAATACTGCAAACAGCGGGTTCTCTATTTTAAGTGATCTTAAAACTGTCAGCGAATCACTTTCGGCTGATTTTGCCAGTGATAATTGTTTAGATAAAGACATTGAGCTGTCAGCATTTAAAGGATTATCAATTTTTTTAATTATTGATTCAGGATATTTTTCAAGAAGAATATTTTTTAATTCTTTATTAATTTTATCCAATAAGGGGAAAATTTCTTTGTTATCATAAGTTTCCCAAAATTCGAGCTTGCCAGAGGCCAGAAGTAAATTATTAAGCCTTGTGCTTGGCGCAACTCCTGGCAACTGGACCAAAATTCGACCATCATTGCCTATAATTTGAATTATTGAATTTTCAATACCGAATTTATTAACACGTCTCAATAATACTTGTTTCAGTTTTTCCATTGTATCATCTGTTTGCTGAAGTAAATATTTCAAACAATCAGCGGAAGATGCATTTTCTTGTAATCCCTCAAATCGTGGGATAAAAGACAATGCAGTATTATTATTACTGTTTTTATATAATTCTGTCACAAAAATTTCAGCAAAAGATTTTTTCGATGTCAATTTAATTCCTGCTGATTTAATCAAGGCTTTGTTTATTGTTGTATCGCTATTATCAGTGCAGCGAGAGCGGATTATGTCGGCAATAGATGCTTCCAATACAATACTAACGCCGCCGTCATTGTTAATATCCGCCTTACGCTGTTCTTTGCAGGAATCCAAAATACTAAAAGCAATAATTGATATCACAAATAACCATATACTGTTTTTACTATTCATAATCCAATGTCATTTAGTTAAGAAAAAAATGCCTTCCCGCTTTCTCTACTCCGCTCTAAATGGCCAGCAAACAAGTCAGTTCGAGCGGAGTCGAGAACCGTGTGATAGGGTATTATCCTGCAGCTAAATTAAATAATATATCTTGATTTAATAATTATAAAACATTCCGACTGGAAATCATCTTTGATGCAGTCAAATTGCTTTGTTTTAGCTACATTTGCACTACACAATAAATGGCATTGTTATGAAATTATTACGTTCATCTATCCTGTTTTTAATTTTATTACTCAGCGCAGCTGTAAATGCACAGCCTTACTTTCAGTGGAATGACAGCATACAGGTTAAAATAGGCGGGAACTATATTGCCAATCCATGGGCAGGAGGATTAAATTTTATCCAGGCATCCAATATTGATCTGAATATGGACGGCATACAAGATCTTTTTATTTTTGACCGAACCGGAAACAAAATACGTACATATATCAATAACGGTACTGCGGGCACAGTCGATTTTAAATATGCACCAGAGTATGAAAGTAAATTCCCAAATTTGCACGACTGGGCTCTGCTGAGGGATTATAACTGTGATGGTAAAGAAGATATTTTCAGCTATTCTGTCGGCGGATTTTCTGTTTATAAAAACACATCGAGCTTTGCTTCAGGTCTGCAGTTTACTTTAGTTACTTCACTGCAGTATTCTATGTATAATCCTCCCACACCGACTTCTATGTATAATTTATTTGTCAGTTCGGTAGATATTCCTGCAATTGCAGATATTGATAACGACGGCGATTTGGATATAATAACTTTTGGTATTCTGGGTACATATCTGGAATACCATCAGAATCAAAGTATGGAGCATTATGGAACCTGCGACAGTTTAAAATTTGAAATGAAAAACCGATGCTGGGGATATGCTGCAGAAAACATGTATTCCAATGTTTTTACACTGCATGATACCTGTTACGGCAATGTCGTTAATCCTGGATTAGATCCCGACAGCACAAACATTGGACCGCGCGGCGGTAATCGTCATTCAGGAAGTTGTGAGCTTTGTTTGGATTTGGACGGCGATAATGATAAAGATTTGGTAGTTGGCGGTATATCGTATAATAATTTAACGATGGTAACCAACGGGGGTACGCCTTCTGCCAGCAGTATGTCGGCTGTTGACGGAGCTTTTCCATCTAATAACGGCAGTTCGGCGGCTGTTGATATGGCCACTTTTCCTTGCGGATATAATGTTGATGTAAATTATGACGGCGTAAAAGATTTGATTGTAAGCCCCAATACCGCAGGATCTTCAGAAAACTTTAACAGCCTGATTTATTACAAAAATGCAGGAACAAACAGTTTCCCGGTTTTTCAATATCAGCAATCTAATTTATTGCAGGACAATATGATTGATGTAGGGGAAGGAGCGTATCCGGTATTTTTTGATTATGATAATGATGGATTGAAGGACTTATTTATCGGCAATTACGGCTATTTTACCTCGACAGGATTTAGACATCAGATAGCGCAGTTTAAAAATATCGGCACCGCCTCTGTTCCCAAATTTGAATTAGTAACCCGTGATTATGCAAGTCTCAGCACATTATCTATTTCCAATATGGTTCCGGCATTCGGCGATTTGGATGGTGATGGTGATGCTGATATGGTAATTGGCAGCTTTGACGGCAGGTTATTTTATTTCGAAAACACGGCATCGCCAGGCGCAGGGGCCAATTTTGTGTTATCTCAGTCTAATTTAAAGAATTCCAATAATCGTATTATTGATGTAGGGGATTTTGCTGTACCGCAGATTGTTGATCTTGATAGTGATGGTAAAAATGATATTATAATCGGAGGAAGAAATGGTAAAATTGCCTACTATCATCATATAGGAAGTGCTTCAGCAGCTATACCTGTAATGGATTCTGTCACGCATTTTTTTGGTAATATAAAAGTAAATTTACCGGGATATTCTACGGGATACAGTTATCCTTTTATTTTTAAACAAAACGGCATTACAAAATTATTGGTTGGTGAGGAAAGCGGTTATTTGAGGCTTTATGATAATATTGACGGCAACCTTGCTGGTAATTTTACATTAGTAGATTCCACGTTTGAAAACATTTTCCAAGGCACACGTACATCTCCAAACGGCGCAGACATTGATAATGACGGCATTATGGATATGATAATCGGCAATTATGAAGGAGGTGTTTCATATTACAAAGGCTCTTCAGGTCCGTCATCTGTACCTAAAACTGAGAATTTTATTCATTGGAATTTCGATTTATTTCCAAACCCAGCCAATAATACAGTTACCATAAAGATCAGAAGTGATAACAACAGCTATTATACCATTGAATTATTTTCAATTATGGGACAGCTGATCACATCACAAAAAACAATCGATAAGAGTATAATATTAAACACGCAAAATTTATCACAAGGGGTATACATTTGTAAAGTAACTGAAAGAACTGCAGACGGCGGTATAAAAGGCGGCGGACAAATTAAACGGGTAATTATTCATCATTAGCAAATTATTTACTTGATTTGAGAGTTTGGAAATCTACCAATTTGAAAAAGCTTCGAATGTATAAAACACAATTACAAATTATCAATAATTAGGAATAGGACTGTCAATCTAATCAAATTTTTTATGAAAATATTAAAATCACTAATAGCCTTAATTGTTGTTGTATTCTTTACTGGCAATGCTGAGGCCCAAGGCTCCTTAACTGCAGTTCCTTCATTTGGAAGTAATCCCGGCGCTTTGAATATGTATACATATGTGCCTCCAGGCATTTCCGGCTCAGCATCTTTGGTTATAGCTATGCACGGCTGTTCGCAGACTGCCGCTATTTACGCAGCACAATCCGGCTGGAATAAGTTAGCCGACAGGCATAAATTTATAATGATTTACCCGGAGCAGGTAACGGCCAATAACAGCAGTAAGTGTTTTAACTGGTTTGATGCTGCGGATCAAAGTAAAAATCAAGGCGAAGCTTTGTCTATCAAACAAATGATAGATTATGTGAAAACACATTATGCAATAGACAACGCTAAAATTTTTGTTACAGGTTTGTCCGCCGGGGCCGGCATGACAAGTGTTATGTTAGCCGCTTATCCTGAAATATTTAACAAAGGAGCTATAATGGCGGGCTTGCCATACAAAGCATCATCATCCAGTTCAACAGCATCACTTGCGATGGGCGGTTACGTGGTAAAAACACCAACGCAATGGAGTGCATTGGTAAAAAGTGAAAATCCTTCCTACTTAGGCCCATTCCCGCATGTAGCAATCTTTCACGGCACCTATGATTTAACCGTAAATATTAACAATGCCGCAGAACTTATCAAACAATGGACAGATTTAAACAATGCTGATCAAACAGCTGATGCAACTATCAGCGCTTTTGAGGGAAATACATCGGTTGAGCAAACTATTTATAAGGACAACTTAAATAATCCTGTAGTATATTATTATAAGATCACCGGCATGGGACATGGTATTTCACTGGATACAGGTTCTTGTCCAAGGCAGGGGGGGGCAACCGGTACTTACGCTATCGAAAAAAATTTCCATTCCACTTATTGGGCAGCAGACTTCTTTGATATATTAACAAACCCCTATACTATTTCGGGATTAATACAAGTAAATCAAAATGCTGTAAATGTTTCATATAGTGCAGTTAATACTTCCGGTTCAGCTTATGCATGGACAGTTCCGGCCGGGGCAAGCATTGTCAGCGGACAAGGCAGTAATTCAATTGTTGTTAATTTTGGTTTAAACAGCGGTAATGTTTCTGTACAGGAAACAACCAGCGGCGGCTGTAAAAATGATATTGCATCGTTGTATGTTAAAGTTCTTTTCATTACATCTGTTTCCCAGACTTCATTTATTTCATGCCATGGGGCATCAACAGGCGCTCTATCTGTAACGGAAACTGGCGGAGCCGGACCTTTTACTTATAGCTGGTCACCTGGAGGCGGAACGGCTTCTTCAGCCAGCGGCTTGGCTGCAGGAGTTTATTCGGTTACTGTTACAGACAATGCATCTGTTGTTGTTACGTCAAATAATTTTACTGTAAATGAGCCGCCATTGATTACAGCAAGCCAAGCAAAAACAATATGTGCCGGGGAAACATTAATAATTGGAGGGCACACTTACAGCACTGCTGATACATATATTGATACTCTGACAGCTGCAAATGGATGCGACAGTGTTTTGTCCACAAATTTGACTTTTTATACACCAACTTCTGTTGCTTTAAGCTTGAACGGCAGCGATACACTTTGCAGTTTTGACGGAGCAGTTGTTTTATCCGGGGGAACCCCGTTGAATGGCATCTACAGCGGTTTGGGAGTTAATGCCGGCAGCTTTGATCCTGGCTCTGCACCAATAGGATGGAATGTTATTACGTATACTTTAATCGATGTGAATAGTTGTTCTAATTCAGCAAACGATGCAATATATGTCAGCTCTTGTATTTCGACAGGCATATCTAATAATGATGATGTTTCAAAAGATATAATTATTTATCCTAACCCGGCTTCAGATGCAATTGCAGTATCTTTAAAGGGATCAGGTCAATTTGAGATACGTTTATATAACTCAATTGGTATATTAGTTTTAGCGAAACAATTTAATACTAATACTGCTGACATAGATATTCATGAATTACAAAGCGGGCTTTATTTATTGAAGGTGAAAACAAGTCGGGGAGATGTCACTCATAAAATCATAAAATATTAATTGAAGTATTATTATTTTGGTGTTATATAAAATATTCCAGCGCTCAATTATTGAAACTGGTAATCTCTTCCTTTTGTTGGTTCTTCGTTTTTGGACTTCCTTTTAAGAACCCAATATATTCCTTTAACATTAGCTTCCCATTTAGGTAAAATAAGTACTAAAATAATTTCTTCAGCAAGGTCAAGCGCTGTGACAACGGAGGCGGCATAAAACAAAAAGTAATTAGGATGAGGTAAAAAAAATATTAATATCAGGAATGCACCTTGGAGTATTGCTGCTGCTTTGGCTGAATATGTATGAAAACTTGAAATTTTGTGATACCTAACCAAGGCAAAAATGTTTTGAATAATTAATAAACCAAATACAATTGAGGCGATAACTAAATTATCTTTTACAAACTGCATCTTAAAAACAAAAATGCCGATAATAGCGGCAATTACTGTAAGATCATCACCCAAAGAATCCAGCCTGGCGCCGAAAACACTTTCTGTTCCGAATTTTCTGGCGAGAAAACCATCTATCAGATCAGTAAAGAAACTAACAGCAAGCATCCATTTAAATAAATTAAAATTGCCGTTAAAAATCATGAATATCAGTATCGGCGCTGCCAGAAGCCTATAGAATGTAATTGCATTTATTATATAATAGCTTCGTTTATGCATATACTTTTTCAGGAAATTATATTGCCGACAGCGAACAATAGATATTATACCCACTAAAAAAATATGCCTTAATAACCTGAGTTCGATTAATAATACGAACCTGTTTTGGCTAAAGCCCAATAAAATTACCTGCTATAATACCACGGTCTAAAGACCGTGGCAACAATCCAGACAAATTATTAAGTTGTATAAAATGATAGCCACGCCTTTTAAGGCGTGGATTTGATAAACCGTGTTATTATTAGGCTTTAGCCTAAATTAACAATCGAACTCAGGTTAATAATGCAATT
>CAISYK010000142.1 GCA_903889605.1 uncultured Bacteroidota bacterium | reverse complement strand
CTTTTCAATTGCAATTTCTTTATTGCCGAGTTGAGAGCGCTCCTCCTGAACAATGATCTGCAGTATGCCTTCCTTAGTAATCCTGTTTTCTAATTTTTTTATAATTACAGATTTTTGCTCGTCATTGAGTATGGCCGAATTAAGCACGTCGAAATCAAGCTCTACTTTTGTAGAAACTTTATTTACGTTTTGTCCGCCCGCACCGCTGCTGCGGCTTGTTTTAAAACTAAACTCAGTATCGAAATTTATTCCTTTAACATTCATTGTGAAAAATATGAAAGGATAAATTTAATGATAATTCACCCACAATGAGCATTTGCGTATATTTACAGTTGAAATATAAAAACTAATTATCCGCAGCGTGCCGGGGGCAATGTTCATCAAAAAGTTACTGTAAAATTATAATGATCCAAATTTTTAAATTAAATACCGCGCTTACTTTTTTGTCCGCGTTTATAATATCAACCGGCATTTCGCAGGATTCTGCAGTAGCTTATCAAATAAAATATCATAAAAAAAAGGCAGAAAGCTATCTTGACAAAGAAAAACTGCTTCTGCCGTATTATGCCATAAATGCTGATGGAATAAGTATTTACGACTCGCCTCAAAATAAGTTAAAAGGAAGCTTTGAATTTCATATCAGCTGGAGTAAAATTGATGATTTTGATTTATATTTAAAAAAATACAGCCGCCCGCAGGTAATTGAAGCATATAAAAAGGGGGATTTTGATAAAATGATGCCTAGTCCGAATGCAGGTTCACATACAGCTGGATGGCCGGAAAATGGCACTTCAAAGCTTGCTCCAGGAATTGCTCCCGGCACAAATAGACTTAAAGGTTTGAAAATTGCCATAGATGCCGGTCATATTGCCGGCGATATGGAAATGGGAATTCTTGAAAAAAAATGTTTGGAATTCACCTGCAGTAATCTTAAAGGTTCAATTGATTCAATTGAAATCGCTGAAGGAACCCTCACTTTTGCTGTTGCAAAATTATTAAAAGATAAACTTACAGCCGAAGGTGCTGAAGTTTTTATGACCCGGCCTTTCAACAGCAGCAGCGCTTTTGGTGTAACATTCGACAGCTGGCTGAAAACAAATTATAAAACAACTGTAGACAGCTTGTGTAAAGCCGGGAAATTAACTCTCAGCCAAAAACAATTTTTTCTTAGTTCCAAGGCAAACAAACGAGATAAGTTCAGGGTTATTTTCAAAGACGTAGAATTAGCAAAACGTGCCGAAATTATTAATAATTACAAGCCCGATATTACTATCATTATTCATTTTAATGTAGATGAAACAAATACCGGATGGAGAAAGCCTGCCGATAAAAATTTCAACATGACCTTTGTCGGCGGAGCTTTTATGAAAAACGATTTATCATCACCTGAAAAACGATTTGAGTTTATAAGGCTGCTTGTGAGCAGGGATCTGGAAAATTCAATTTCATTAAGTTCATCGATGATAAAAAGTTTTGAGAAAAACCTGAATGTTAAAACAGCATCAATGAAAGATGCGAAATATTTATCAGAAGGATGTTTGTCTGCAGGTGAGCATGGTGTATATTGCCGGAACCTGCAGTTGACACGATATGTTCAAGGACCGCTTGTATACGGAGAAACATTGTATCAGGATAATATAAATGAATGTACGGCACTTAATAAAGAATGCGATAAAACAAAAAACCTGCGTATACAGCAAGTAGCTGAAGCGTATTTTCAGGGGATATTAAGCTATGCAGAAAAACAATAAATTATTTATTGGGAATTTATTATTACTAATTTAATTATTTTTTTTTCTGCTTTTTAAAATATCTACGCAATAAAAAATTATGCTTTAATGCTTCCATATCCTGGTTGAAATTACTGGTTCCGTCTTTAATATTTCTCATACTCTGGTTAAGGTTATTAACAAAAGTTGTATCCATTATCAATGTACCTACAGCTCCTTCGCCTTTATTTACCCTCTCGATTATTTTAGACAGGTCACCGGTTATGGCTGCAGTTTTTGAGCTGGTTAATTTAATATTTACAACAGATTGCTTTATATCCTGTCCTATTATTGTGTCCATCAACAAAGAGCCAATGGTTCCTTTTCCTTCTTTTATATTCAGAACGATTTTGGAAAGATCCCCTGAAACCTGTGCAGTATTGCTGCTTGTGATTTTCACTTTTACAACTGCCTGTCTTAAATTATCTGCCAGAATAGAATCGGAAAGCAGGTCCCAAAGCGAATTACTGGCATTTAATTTTTTAACCGTTTTTTTTAGATCGCCTGTGATCTCTGCAACATTTTCGTTTGATGAATTTAATGTTTTTAATATTTGATCCATATCAACAAGCTGTGTAGTTCCAATGGTATCATTATTTTCAATGATGCCGGATTTTGCTTTCCCGTTATTTAATATTAAAATTTTGTTTCCCATCAAGCCATCTGTAGCAATTCTGGCGGATGCATTTTTTTTAATGTTGGGCTTTAATTTTTCGTCAATATCAATTATAACTCTCACCGCTGAATCGTTTATTACTTCCATATTTTTTATAGTGCCGACATCATATCCCCTGAACCTAACAATGTTTCCTGCCTGCAATCCATTAATGTCGCCGAACACAGCAATAACCTGGAATGTTGAAGTAAACATGTTTTTTTTTGCGCCGACAAAATAAACAGCAGTAATCAACAAGATCAATCCCAATGAGACCAATGCTCCTAATTTAATCGTATCCTTTTTTTCTTTATCCATAATATGTGATAGTTACTCAAAAAACTCTTTTATTTTTGGATCCGGTGATTTTGAAAGCTCTGCGTATGTTCCTTCACCATAAATCTCTCCGTCAATTATTACTAACATCCTGTTTGAAGTCAGCTTGGCGCATGCCATATCGTGAGAAATAATTATTGATGAAGTATTATATTTCTTCTGCACATCCAGCATAAGTTTACTTATCCCTTTTGCGGTTATTGGATCTAAGCCGGTTGTGGGCTCATCATACAATATAATTTCAGGTTTCACAATTAAACAGCGGGCCAGTCCTATTCTTTTCCGCATACCTCCCGAGAGTTCCGACGGCATCATATCAATTGTTTTTATTAACCCAACATTATTAAGCGCTTCTTCTACAAGTATATTGATCTCCTGTTTTGTTTTTTCTTTTAAATGACTTCTTAAGGGGAATTCCAAATTTTTTCTTACACTCATGGAATCATACAACGCATTGCTTTGAAAAAGGAATCCGATCTTTTCCCTTATTTTATCAAGTTCATGCCGGCTGATAAGCGAGATGTCTTTCCCAAGCACTTTTAATGTTCCAGAATCAAAACGAACCAATCCGATAATGCATTTAATAAGGACAGATTTACCAGAACAAGATTTGCCAAATACTACAATATTCTCTCCCTTATTAAGAACCAGGTTTATATCTTTTAAAACATGGTTATCCCCAAAAGATTTTGCCAGGTGAGCAATTTCGATTTTTGGCGGATCGCTTTCAGAAGTATCTTTTCTTTCATTTTCCATGCTCAATACTTAGAAAATGCATTTGTAATCTGCACAGCAAGCAAATCAATTACGAAAATGATAAACGAAGAATATACAACTGATGCATTAGCTGATTTACCTACCCCTTCAGTTCCTTTATCAGAATTGTATCCCATATAACAACTTATTAGTCCTATGGTGAATCCGAAAAAAAATGATTTTATGAGTGCAGGTGCTATGTCAAAGAAAACAAGTTTTTGGAACACCTGGCTGAAGAATAGTTGAATACTTATATTTCCTTTAATATTTGCGGCAATAAATGATCCGAATAAAGAAAATGTATCTGCAAAAATCACTAAAATGGGAAGCATTAATGTTATTGCTGTTATTCGGGTAGCTGCCACAAATTTAAAAGGATTTGTTCCTGAAGCTTCCATTGCATCTATTTGTTCGGTCACTTTCATAGACCCAAGTTCTGCTCCGATGTTTGACCCTACTTTTCCAGCACACATTAATGCTGTGACAACAGGCCCAATCTCTCTCACAATGCTTACAGATGCCATTGCAGGCAGCCAAGCACCTGCGCCAAACTCAATAAGTGTAGGACGCGATTGAAGGGTAACGACCAAACCCATTATAAATGCAGTAATACCAACTAATGGTATAGATTTATATCCTAACGCGTATGATTGCCGCAGCGTTTCTTTTATTTCGTAAGGGGGGACAAAAATTTCTTTAAAAAAACGAAAAGAAAATCTTGCAAGTTCTGCCATTTCAATAAAAAAATTTTGAAAAAAAATCAGTATTTTCATTTTTTATTTCATTGAATTTGGATGTTGCTTTTCAGTAAATTTTAAAACTGGCTGGGGCAAATTATAGTTTTTCATATTCTTTTTTTTAAGATCTAAAATAAGCCTAAAGTTTACTGCAAAATTATTGCGCCGCCATTGTTATCTCAATGATTGCGGTCACAAGTATCTGCGGCCAATATCATCGCTGAAAAATAATTCTGGTAAAGTTGTTTTGATTTGTTCAGCTGTGACGTTTTTTTGCTGCGCGTTTAGCAGACAAATCATAACATAATTAGTATCTGCACGGAAACTCTAAAACCT
>CAISYK010000141.1 GCA_903889605.1 uncultured Bacteroidota bacterium | reverse complement strand
ATGAAAAATACAATACTAGCATTAGTTTTAGCGACTACATCTTTAGGTTCAGCAGTAGCTCAAAAAGAAGTAAAATACGCAAAGCTGTATTATAAAGATTCTAAAACTGAAACACCAGAAGTTACTATTAATGTTGATAATGCTGTGTCTACTGAAGCTGAAACAAAATTTAAATTAAAAATAACCAACAAAACAAGCGGTTTTATAATTTATAAACCCGAAGAAAGTAAGTTCATTATTAATGGCAAAGAAGTGACGCCTAAAGAAAAAATATTGATGATTGCGCCTAATGAATCTGATTACAGAATCATTAACATAAAAAATCCAAAGGCCAATACTATCAAAAACTACTCTTTTGTTTTTGGGGGCTTATATAAAGTATCAACTGACAATAAAGGGATAAATGCAGCTGATTTTAAATTACCTGTTGCTCAAAACGAGTTTAAAGTCGGCAATTTTAACTGTTCAATGGTTAAATTATATAAAGAAACAGATGCAACGGATGTAAAGTTTAAATGTGCATATAATGGAGATAAAATTGGGTTTGTTACACCTGCAAAAATTGCTGTAAAAATGCCTGACGGAAATGAATATGCAGCTGTAAAGGTTGGCTTATTTGCAAATTTGAAACCATTTATGCTTATGAAAGGCCAGGATGAAAACTTTTCTCTTCACTGGGAACGCATGCTGGGCGGTAAAACAATGGACATGCAAAAAGTAGAAATGTTGATCAAATGGAATGATGCATTTACTGAATCAGAACCTGAAAAACTTAAAGCTGAAACACTCGAAATGCAATTTGACGAAGAAACTTCAAATGCAAAAGGGAAATAATATTAACGATTATTATACTCTTATATTTTTCTAAAAAAATTTCAATATTGCCGATTAGATTAGAATTCAATTTCAAGTGTTATTACAATTGCATGATTTTTCAGTCATTGATTTGAAGTATATTAATGTTTAATGCTGGATTTAGAATCTTTGTATTTCGATTAATTCACGTTTGTAAATTATCAAAAGATTAGTTATTTGTAATCGGAAACATAATTAATGAAAAATCTTTTTTACTCTTTTTTAGCTTTCTTATTTATTGGAAATTACTTCCGCTGTTTCTCCACTTTGGAAAAGATGACTGGAAGGAGTAGGAGTCGGAAATTTCTCAGCATAGCTGGCATTCTTGCTGTTTTCTTATGCTCGGCTCAGCAAAACAATGAGTTGACAAAACTCAATACAAAAATTGACTCTTTACAAAAAGTTTTAAAAACTGCCGGCAGCGACACCACACGAGCCTCAATTTATGTCGCACTTTCCGAAGAACTTTACCTTTCAGATATTGATACAGTTTTACCGCTTTGCCTGAAAGCAATACAAATTGCTGATGCCGCAATAAGCAAAGCAAACAAAGCTGAAAAAAAATCTTTTTTAATATCCAAAGCAAATGCTTTAAACAACATTGGTTATGTATATAAGCAGCAAGGTGATATAACCCGAGCTTTGGAATGGTATAACAAGAGTGTGAAAATTCAGGAGGAAATCGGAGATAAAAAAGGTTTTGCCAATTCTATTAACAATATTGGGCAAATTTACAATGTTCAAGGAGATAACCGAAAGGCAATTGAATGTTATAAAAAAAGCTTAAAGATACAGAATGAAATCGGCGATAAACAAGGTGCTTCAGTCTCACTCAGTAACATTGGACTCATTTATAATAACCAAGGCGATATTCCAAATGCATTGGAATATTACAGCAAGGGTTTAAAAATACAGGATGAAATTGGAAACAAACACGGCGTTGGAATTTCACTCCATAACATAGGTCATTTATACAGCACTCAAGGTAATTTTCCAATGGCCTTGGAATATTATCACAAAAGTTTAA
This sequence comes from uncultured Bacteroidota bacterium, assembly GCA_903889605.1. Classification (GTDB taxonomy): domain Bacteria; phylum Bacteroidota; class Bacteroidia; order 2-12-FULL-35-15; family 2-12-FULL-35-15; genus 2-12-FULL-35-15. The sequence goes on along the minus strand of CAISYK010000141.1, from coordinate 140 downwards.
AAATACTGGAAGAGATAGGCGACAAAAAAGGAATTGCTGCTTTGTTAAATAGCATTGGAATACTTTATAAAGATCAAGGTGTTGCTTTTTTTGAAACTTCATCGAAAGACGAATATTTCTTTAAAGCCTTGGACTTTTAT
>CAISYK010000140.1 GCA_903889605.1 uncultured Bacteroidota bacterium | reverse complement strand
TCCAGTATTAATGGCAAAGCCTGAATACGCATCAATAAATAAAAATATATGACCCTCTCCTTCAGTGGTTGGAATGGTAACGGGGCAAAAACAAATAAATTCTCCTGGTCTTGTAGCTTTCATTGCCTTGTATTTGAAATTTGAACAGCAAAAATATGATTTTCTGGGAACATTTTGGAATTGAAAATGTGAAACGCTTGCTTAAAAGGTGGCGCTTTTTGTTTCACCAACGTTTCAACATTTCAAATTTATGGTCTTAGTCTTCGTTACTCTTGTTTCCCATTTCTCATTTTAATCAGCCACATGTAAACCGACCAACTGACGGTTATTCCGAAAACAACAATAACTGGAATGTAATAATCGTGAATCAAGGTGTGGAAATAAGCTCCTACTAATAGATACGCTGAAGCAATGCAAACTTTTAGCGGAATCAATTCTGCATTCGACCAGGTTGTTTTGATTTTCAAGAAGTTCATGGGTGTTGGGTGTTAATTTGAAATTATTGGTGTTATGTTAGTTTCTCAGAGCGAACAATTCTTTTTCTTTTTGACATCAAGTTTCTCAGCCAACAGTTTTGATATTTCTTCATGCTTGTCATAAACCATTAAATGTTCTCCCCCTTCAACAACATAGTCTGGTTGCACAAACATTATTGGAAAAGCCTTGTCTTCCGACCCATGAATATGAAATAAATTGTCAGCTTTTGTTTTGTTTTCCCAAGTTGCAATTTTTTCGAAAGCCCACCTCACAAAACCGCTATCTGAGTCATTTAAAGATTCTTCAAAAAGAGTTTTCTCTTCAGTTGATTTTGCCCCGAAAAGCCAATGAGAAATTGGATTTGACAAATTCAGAAAACTTGAAGGAATAAGAGGATTAAATAGAAATTGTCCTGAGAAATTTAAATACCAGGGTACTTGTGAGCTTGTAGAAACACTGGAAATAATTATTATCTGTTTTGGCTTCATTATTTTAGAAAGCTCTGTTGCAACAATTCCGCCAAATGAAAGACCAACAAGTTGAAATGGCTTTGAAGTATCAATTGCCGAAGAAATACGTTGTGCATAGCTCTCAATGCTTTCATTAGGAAGATTGGGAATCCATTCGATATGGACTACTTTCAAATGTTCAGGAAGTTTTAGCTTAGCAAAGATTCTTTTGTCTGCCCCTAACCCGCTTAAAAAATATGTTGTCATAAATAATTGTTCTTTTTGTTAAAGTTAGTTATAAAGGACGAAAGAAGCAATTTCATTCTGTTACATTACAAATCTGGGGCATACGGTAATGGGGAAAACATGATGCAAGAGTATAAAATAAAATGTTTGTAAGTATATCACGACACAATCTGGTTAAATCTTGAGCAATGTTGTAATATTGCCTATATATCGAGAAAATCTAATGACGAAATGGATAAAATTAAAGTTATAGCATTTGATGCTGATGACACACTTTGGGTAAATGAACCATACTATCAAGAAGCAGAAAAATCATATTGTAAACTGCTTGAAAACCACCTTCCAACAACCGACATTTCAGGTGAACTATTCAAAACTGAAATTGCCAACATAGCAAAATATGGCTTTGGGGTGAAAGGGTTTGTTCTGTCAATGATTGAAACAGCCATAAGAATTAGCAAAAGGGAGGTTTCGGCAGAGAAAATTGAGGCTATACTCAACATTGGGAAAGAGCTTTTAGAAAAGCCCGTTGAATTGCTTGCCGACATTGACTTTGTGCTTAGCAATCTAAAAAGCAATTACATTCTTGTTGTTGCAACAAAAGGCGACCTTCTTGACCAGCACCGTAAATTAAACAGTTCAGGTTTGCTTCATCATTTCCATCACGTTGAAATCATGAACGACAAGAATGATGCTGAATACCATAAGCTATTAAAACGCCTGGACATAAAGAATGAAGAGTTCTTGATGGTTGGCAATTCTCTGAAATCAGATGTTTTGCCTGTTCTTTCAATTGGAGGAAAAGCAATACACATTCCTTACCACATCACCTGGGCACATGAAAACAGTGAAAAACACGAAGCGGATGGAAAGTATCATGAAATAGAAAAAGTGATTGAGCTGTTGAGGATTATGCCTAAAAAATAAAATTATGAAAAACAAACTAATCTACATAAAACAGAAATTTAATATTGAGATAACAGAAACATCAATAAAACCTGTTGATTCAACAAAATTTGTTGGAGTTTCTAAAGACGCTTTTAAAATATATATTATAAAATATGAAACTGATGTTTTGTATATCGGTATCACGAAAACATATTTGTCGAGTAGATTCACATTAGGATTTAATGCCACAAAAGCAGTCGGGCATAATGGTTATCATGGGTATAAATGGATTAAATCTCATAAAGGAAAGCGCCTAAATTTAATCGTGATAACTTTTCTAAATATGACAACTAAGACCGATAGAGAACTTGTTGAAACAATTGAAGCAGAGTTGGTGTTTCAAGTGAGACAGAAATTTAATAAATGGCCAGAATGCCAAAATGAAATTCACTTTTACAACAATGGAAAAGAAGTTGTTGAATTCTCTGAAAAATTATTTAAAGAAATTATTTAGGACTTATTTCACAATGAACAAAAACAATATTACTAAGAGAGAGGTTGGAAAGATTTATACTGAATTTTCAAATTCCAGAGCAAAGAGTTATTCAGTTCCTCGTCAATTTCTCCAAAAATTTGCAGAAGAATTTGCAACTATGTCTTCTTTATACATGGGCAGACATAATATTTTGGAGTGCCCCCCATTTGGTTTCAGGGAAAGACAATTAAGTACTGTTCTATCTCCAATTTTCCACAGAATATGTGATTACCATTTGCAAGAGGCCCCAACATATAGAATGTGGTCACAACTTTCACGAAATGAAAGTTTGATGGATTCTCATGGCTGGACAGACTTTTTATGTATGTATAAAGATTACGCTTTTTTGGTTGAAATTAAACATAGTCATATTTCCTATGAAAGCGGAAAACCAGATAAGCATTCCGTTGAACACCTTTGGTCGACTTTAAATAGACAAATCAAATCTGCAAAAACAGATTCATATTGGTATCGGGATAAATGCAAAGGGGTCTTTAGATTGGGACTTCATATCATGCCAGTCTACCAAAGTACAACAAAGGAAAACTTTGAATTGGATTTTGATATGAATAGGCTCCATGACATGCTGACTAATATCGGCAATAAGTTTAAACCACAACCTTCCTTTCTTTCAATGTGGTCATTACACAAAAATTTGCGAGGGCCATATATATTGGATGATAGACATTATTATTATCCAGCTGTATCTATGGCTGGAATTCTAACAAAACTAATTGATTAATCCTTCTATTGTAACTAAAGCTAAAGCTTAATCTAAAATGAAAAAGGCAACAAAACCAGTAAAAGCACCGAATTTTATGGTGGGTAAAATATGTTACGTTGACGAAAATGATAATGGTTCTGAGCCTGTCTCGTTAAAAGAATTTACTAATAATATTATTTCAAATGGATATTCAGCAAGCCTATCAAGAGGAAATATTATTCCTAAAACAAAAACTGCAGAGCAACATATAATTTTTGATTGTTCAGAATCAGAGCACAATGATTCCTGCACTTTTAAGTTATTCTTATACGAAAAAGGAGATGTTAAGGGAAGAATTAATTATCTAAAAAAGGACAATGAGCAACCACAGCAAGAATACTTCAAAGGTAATTATAAGAAACTTTCAAATTCCCAAATTTACATTTGGGGAGTATGGTGCACTGATATTGAATATAAAATTAGGTA
>CAISYK010000139.1 GCA_903889605.1 uncultured Bacteroidota bacterium | reverse complement strand
TCAACAAACAAAGGATGGTGTATATATTATCGGAACACAAAGTAATGGAATTACTCTCTTGTCAAATGGTGTTTTTTCTCAACTTACTTCAATTCATGAACTTCGTCAAAGCGGTATTTCTTCTGTCGCTTCTGATAAAGAAAATAATTTATGGATAGGAACAACTGACGGGATATTTATATTAAAAAAACAAAATGGAAAATATTTACTAAGCCGGAGAATTACAAATCTTAATAATATCAGATTACAATCAGTCGTAAATACTTTTCAGGATAGAAAAGGGGCAATGTGGATTGCTACTTACGGGGCAGGATTGTTTAAAATTGAGGGTAAAAAAGTAATGCAATACTCAAAATTGAATGGGTTAATCTCTGATAATATTACTGTTATGTTTAAAGACAGCAGAGATGTTATCTGGCTTGGAACTTATGATTCTGGAGTTATAAAATTTGAAAATGACAAATTTACTAACTACACCGAAAAAGATGGTTTAGTAAATAAATCAGTTTGGGCTATTGCTGAAGATGATAATCATAATATGTATTTTGGAACTGACGGAGGAGGAATAAGTTTTTTTAACGGCAAACAATCTGCCGCGATTTCAAGGAAGGATGGTTTGTGTTCCAACAAGATTTTTTCATTATTGTGGGATAATATCGATAAAAGTCTCTGGATAGGCACCGATAAAGGAATTAATAAAATGCGGTTTACTTCAGATTTTGAAGTTAATCCACTGCGTTATTATGGGGAGCAGGAAGGTTTTAAAGGTGGTGAAGTTTATCCGAATTCGATATTAATTGATGATAAAGGATTAATTTGGTTCGGCACTCCAAATGGCATGAGCGTGTATAATCGAAAATTTGATTATACTAATTTAACGCCGCCAAAACTGAGGCTGACTGACATTCGTTTGTCATATCAAACTGTGGATTGGAGTAAGTATGCTGATTCTGTAGATTTACGAACTAATTTACCTTTTAATCTCTCGCTTTCGCATAAAAACAATCACTTGACTTTCGATTTCCAGGCATTAACAACTGATAATGTAAAATACACCTATATTCTGGAAGGGCAGGATAATGACTGGTCACCGTTATCATTAAATACAGAAGCAAATTATTCAAATATCGCGCCTGGCAGAACATATACTTTTAAAGTAAGTGCTGTAAATAGTAATAATATATATAGTAAAGACATTGTTGAATTTACTTTTACAATTAAGCCTCCATGGTGGGAAACTTGGTGGTTTTATACATTGTCCATAATTATTATTGTTGGTGCTGTTTTAGGATTCACTAATTACCGGACCTCGCAGTTAGCAAAAGAAAAGAAGGTTCTTGAAGAAAAAGTAGTAGAGCGCACCCATGAACTTAAAGGTTCTAATGATAAACTTTCTGATGCAATTCAAGCAATCACGGATAGTTTAAATTATGCAAAGCGGATTCAGCAAAGTTTTTTGACCTCAGAAGATATACTAAAAAAAACATTACAAAATTATTTCATTATTTATAAACCAAGAGATATTGTAAGCGGTGATTTTTATTGGACTTATGAGTTACCTGACAGAACAATAGTTGCTTGTGCAGATAGCACAGGGCACGGAATTCCAGGGGCTTTTATGAGTTTAATCGGCATCAGTTTGCTGAACGAAATTTCGCATTCTAAAAAAATAGTTGAACCAGCTAAAATTTTAGATGAATTAAGGAGGGTTATTATTTGCGCCCTTAATCCTGAACAGCTTGATTCAGGCGGGAAAGACGGAATGGATATTGCTTTAATTTCTGTATTTAAAAATTCCGATTCTGAAGAGGTAAAAATTCATTTTTCAGGAGCAAATAACGCTATGTATATTATTTCCGGACAAAATAACGTGACGAATTTTATGGAATTCAAGAGCGATAAACAGCCTGTCGGATTTTATTCGAATATGAAACCTTTTACCCAGCAGGAAATTATCGTAAAAAAAGGCGATATAGTTTATATGGGTACTGATGGTTATGCAGATCAGTTTGGAGGTATAAAAGGGAAAAAATTCATGTCAAAACAGTTGAAAAAAATTTTATCATCCATCCATAATTTGCCATTAGCTGAACAGGAGAAAATTTTAGATCAAGAATTTATTAACTGGAAAGGCAGCTTAGATCAAGTGGATGATGTTACTGTAATTGCAATTAAATTATAAGCCCCTCCCGGCCTTCTCGAAGACGAGGACGCTTTGGTGGATAAACAAACAAAAAAACAAAAAATATATAAATAATCAGACTGCTGACATATTAGATCCTTTCTTTTTTTGATATGGAATTAATTGGAGATAGTCATAAATAAAAAAATATGCTTCGAACACATACATGCGGGGAATTACGAATTAATAATGTTTCTGAAATAGTTGCAATTAGCGGCTGGGTGCAGGGCGTGAGAGATAAAGGCTCATTGCTTTGGATTGATTTACGTGACCGTTACGGAATAACCCAGATTACCATTGAAACAGAAAAAGCAGGCAAAGATATTATTGATACAGCCCGTTTATTAGGAAGGGAATATGTAATCACCGTTACAGGAAAAGTTGCCGAACGTTATTCTAAAAGTGATAAGATACCTACAGGAGATATTGAAATTTACCCTGACAAAATAACTATACTAAATGCTGCGTTAACTCCTCCGTTCACCATAGAAGACGAAACTGACGGCGGTGATGATATCAGAATGAAATACCGCTATTTAGACCTGCGCAGAAATCCTGTGCGCAAAAATCTTGAACTGCGTCACCGTATGGCAATTGAAACTCGCATTTATCTTGATAAATTAAATTTTATTGAAGTAGAAACACCTGTATTAATTAAATCTACACCTGAAGGCGCTCGCGATTTTGTTGTTCCTTCACGCATGAATCAAGGAGAATTTTATGCATTACCGCAATCACCGCAGACATTCAAGCAATTATTGATGATAGGCGGATTTGATCGTTATTACCAAATTGTAAAATGTTTCAGGGATGAAGATTTACGTGCCGACCGCCAGCCTGAATTTACCCAGATTGATTGTGAAATGGCATTTATAGAACAGGAGGATATTTTACAAACTTTTGAAGGACTTATACGTTATTTATTTAAAACTGTTAAAG
>CAISYK010000138.1 GCA_903889605.1 uncultured Bacteroidota bacterium | reverse complement strand
GAACATCTGCATTCGGGCCCTTTGTAAAAGTATATGATTTAGTAGTTGTTGCAGTTGTCCCATGATCCCATGTTTCTTCAATAGTTACTTTATATATCCCATCCGCAACTAAAGTTCCATTTGAAGATCCGTTTACATTCTTACCATCCCAGGTTATTGATTTGGTAGTGAATGAGCTTAAAGTTGCGCCGGTTGTTGCATCTGTAGTATTACATCCTGACATAGCATTAGCTGCAGTCCCGCCTGCATTAACTGCCCACACTGGTAAATGGTCCTTAGTGTTAGACCCAACATTTCGGATTTTTGTTTTTACAAATCCTCCTGTTTCAGTCTGAATCCAAACAGCTAAAACATTTTTTGTTCCAGAGTAACCTGTATGTGAGACAGGTGTAAAAGTAAATGTCAAAGTACCTCCGGTTTGTGCAAAGATTGGAACCGAAACGAATACGCCCAGAATTGCACCGGCAAGAAATAATAATAGTTTTTTCATAATCGAAAGTTTATATTTAATTGTTTAATTATTGTTCAATTCTATAAATACAAAATTGATACCTGAAGAGTTGTTCATTTTTTTTCCCATATATTTCTAAAATACAAAAAATTAATCATTAATTAATTTATCATAATATCATTATCGTAATAGGAAGCAGATGTCGCAAATGAATACGCAGGATGTATGATTAAATGCTTGAAAAATCAATCTCTTCAAGCAATTCAGAAAGTTTACAAAACAATCACATAAAATAGAAATGGACAGTTAATAAATAAGGCAAAATGTTTTGTATTAACAAATCGGATAGTTTTATAAGTCCGGTCTGCCCCAAAAATTACTATAAAAAAATCAATTATTAGTCAATAGAAAACGTAGAAAAATATTCGCAAAATTAAATAATTTGAGAAATCAGCATCTTACCAAATAAATCAAAAATATTATATTTATTAGATTATATCTTGAATTTGGGGTCCGCTGAAATATTCAGAGCCTCTAATAAATATGCCTCCAGCAAAGTGATTTTATATTTACCTGCTGCGTAAATAAGAAAATATTATTTATATATATTTTTTAAAAGCGCAGCAAACTCGGCCTTGCTGCCTCGGGCAATATCTATATTGGTGCCGTCAGACATTTCAATAAGGCCGCCGTCTTTTAACGGAGAATACTTTTTTATATGTTCCAGGTTTATGAGATGTGATTTATGAGTACGGTAAAAACTTTCTTCTTCTAAAGAAGTCTGCATTTCTTTAAGATTTCGGGAAATAAGCCTCGTTTTTCCATCTACTGTTACTACTTTGCAATAGCTTCCATCAGCTTCGATACGGATAATATCAGCTATTTTTATAAACTCAGTGCCGGATGAGAATGGCAGGCCAACTTTCCCTGATAATGCCGCCTTTAGTCTTTCCAGTTTATCGTTTGATGATAATTGATTGCCTTTGTTTTCAGTTACCTTGTGAACAGCCTGTATAAGCTCCGGTATACTCACAGGTTTAAGTAAATAATCAATTGCATTGAGCTTAAATGCTTTTACAGCATACTCATTAAATGCCGTCACAAAAATAACATCAAAACTGCGCTGGACGACTTGTTCAAGCAGTTCTATGCCTGTCATGTGCGGCATTTGAATGTCAAGAAAAACAAGATCGGGTTTTTTTTCCTCAATTTCCTTAATTCCGTCTTTAGCGCTGTATGATTTACCCACGACTTCTACAGCAGGACAGTATTCTTTAAGTGCCAGTTCGATTGAAATAACAGCACTTTTTTCATCATCAATAATAACTGCTTTTATCATTCCTAATCGTTTATTAAATAACCTCCTATGATCGGAATAGTGAGTTCTGCCTTTGTTCCGGAAGCCAATCCATCCTTATCGTGAAGGTCGTAATATTTAACGCCTATACCGGATTTATTCAAAGAATTTATCAGGTCAATGCGCTTTTGTGTGATCTTTGTACCTATTGATTCGTGGTTTGTTTTGTTTTTATTAATGGCCATCGCAGCAGCTCTGCCTATTCCATTGTCTTCTATTGTACAAATGAGCTGTTCTGCATTTTTCATTATACTTATTGTCATGGTTCTATCGCCTTCTTTATGGAGCAGTCCATGCCATATGGCATTTTCAATATACGGCTGCAAAAGAAGAGGCGGAAGTTTGTACAATGAAAGTTCTATATTTTCAGCAATAATCCAGGAGCAATTAAATTTATTATCAAACCTCTGTTCCTCAAGCTCTATATATAGTTTCAGCACTTCTATTTCTTTTGCGAGAGTAATCAAATGGTGCTGTGAATTTTCAAGAACTTTTCGCATAAGACCGGCAAATTTTGACAAATATATATTTGCCGAAAGTTTATCGTTTTGTAAAATAAAACTCTGGATTGAATTAAGTGAATTGAAAATGAAATGCGGGTTCATTTGTTTTCTTAACGCAGCCTGCATGTAGTGGTCCAAATCTTCCTTCAAAACTTCCTGCAATTCCTTGGTATATGTGAGGCTTTCTTCCAATTCTTTTTTTTGTTCAATTATCTTATTGTTTTGAATCAGCAGCTTTTCGTTGTTTTTTTTCTTGGATCTATACTGCCTAAAAAGTGTAACGGCCAATATAATTGTTAGAAACAATGCCAATATTATAAGCAGAATAAATTGTTTTTGTTCCTTAACCTGCCCCTGTGTGATATTCAATTCTGATTGTTTCTTCTGCCCCTCCAACTGCAGTGATTGTATTTCGAGCTGTTTTTTTTCACTCTCGTATTTCGATCTGATTTCAGCTATAGCCTGATCGGTTTTTAATTTCAACAGTGAGTCTTTTACTATGGTATATTGTTCATAATAGAATATGGCTTTTTTTACATCAGCCTTTTGAGTGTAAGCATCTGAAAGCCCTTTCAGAGCCTGCTGAATAAAAAGTAAGGAATGCGCTTCTTGTGCTGAATGTAATCCTTTTTCAAAATAGAAAATTGCATCATTAGTTTTGTTTAAGCCAAGATATAACGATCCGGTTTTCACATAATCCATTGCAGCCTTCTCTTGAGGGTTTTGCTTTTCGGCCGGCAATAAATCCACAGGCTCTGGTATTGGAGAAAGAGTATCTGCTTTCTTTATATTATATAAAGCTGCGGATTTATAATTGTTTCTGCTGTCGCGCTCTTCCTTCCTTGATTTTAATGAATTAGACACCCTTTCTTTGAGTGCAATAACTTTGCCCACCTTACCTGTATCGGCATGCGCAATACTGTCTAACTTTTTATATTTACTGCTTACTTTACCCCCAAAATCATCCAATTGCTTGACATATTTATGTGTCAGCGGTGATTTATCAAGTCTATTGTATACCCTGCTGATTTTGGATTTAGATTTTAAATTGCCTGATGCAGTGTCGTTGGAATTTAAAGATTTTTTATTATTACTGACCTGGGAAGAATCTATAAGTTGCTGCGAAAAAACAGAAAAGCATAAACAAATAATAATCAAAGCTGTAAATGCACTTTTCATAGGAATTTTTTCTTCTGCTTTATCTTTATAAAAATAGAAATTATGCCGATGCATAAATTATTATTTTCTATACTTACCTGAATAACATTACATCACCTGATTTAAGGTATGGAATGCCGCTGAGATATTTACCTTCCGCCCTCCAAATATACACATCCTGTTTACTTAAATTCCCCTTATAGTAACCATCCCAGCCTATTTTTAAATCAGTCGTACTAAAAACAAGTTCGCCCCACCTGTTAAAAATACTTAATTTGTATTCATCAATACCATTAATAGTGAATGGAAAAAACACGTCGTTAGTATAACTTGTCGGATCGTATACCCCTCCATTGGGACCCATTAAAGACGGTGTAAATGCATTTGGGAATATAATGTCATTTATTTGCTCAGCTCTGATATAAGCTAATTTAACAAGGGTGTCGGTACAGCCATACTGGGTTGCGGCAATCAGCGTTACATCATAATTTCCAACTTGTGCATAAGCATATTCAGGATTTTCATCAATGGAGGTTCCCCCGTCTCCAAAATTCCAAAAATATGAATCGGCATCCATAGATGAATTATTAAACTCTGCTTGTGTATTCGGAATTTGAACAAGGGTTGGGGATGCAGAAAAGTTGGCCTGCGGAGTAGGATGAATAATCACAACAGAATTTGCAATATCGGTTTGCCCTCCGGGGCCGGTTGCTGTTAATTTAACATTAAATGTGCCCGCGCTGTAATAGGTATAACAAGGATTTTGAGAATTCGAACTGTTCCCGTCCCCAAACTCCCAATTACTGGATACTGTATATTGTGAATTATTTGCAAAGCAGATATTGTCCGGCTCGCAGCCAACGTATGGCGGAATATTAAATCCGGCAATAGGCAATGGAGGTAATATTGTGATAGAATGCGTTGCTGTATCAGCGCAATTAACACTGCTTACTATTAGAGTTACCGCATACGTTCCCCATGTTGAATAAATATTAGGATTCGGGGTTTGAAGTAAAGAATTATTTGAATCGCCCCAGGACCATTTATAGTTCCAGGCTCCGGCATTTGAAGAGTTAATCACACTTACTTCAGCCAAAGGATATGTTTGTGAAAATGGCGTCGCTGAAAAACCTGCAACCGGCTGATAAGCGGCTATAGTTGAATGGATCACTGTATCAGCACAACCTAAATTAGAAGATGCTATTAACTGAATAGTATAAGTCTGGTCGATCATTGTCGCATTATTATAAATGTTGGATGGTGTGGCCTGTCCTGAAAAATTTCCATCGCCGAAATCCCAAATATAGTTTACTGCATTTATTGACTGGTTGTTAATATTTACAGAGTAAGGCGTGCAGCCTACCAGCGGGCATGTAAATGCGGCTGTTACTTTCGGGTAAACAGCAATTGAATTTACGGCGGTGTCGGTGCAGCCGTTGTTTGCAGTAACTATATAAACAATGTTGTTTGTTATACTTGAAGCTGTCCCATTTATATAGGTGTGGGATACATCCGGCTGGCTTGCAAATGGTGTACCATCGCCAAAACTCCAATGATGAATTTGCGCATTTGCTGATTGACTCGTAAAGTCCGCCGTCAAAGGACTGCAGCCTGAGTTAATACTTTGACTGAAAGCTGCAAGAGGTTTAAATTTCACATTGACAGTTGTTGTCTGCGTATCAATACATCCAAAAGAAGATACGGCAGTTAACAAAATTGTGTAAAGAATATTTGCTGATGAATTATTTGTAAATATGTGTGATAAACCGGCTTGTGAAGAAAGCGTTCCGTCACCTAAATCCCAATTATAAGAATTAGTGTTAGTTGATAGATTTGTTAGTGTTATATTTAAAGGACTGCACCCATTTGCCTGCCCTGTAAATGCGGCTATTACATGCGGATAAACAAGAATGTTTTTTGTAAAAAATGACGTGCATCCATTATTTGTGGTAATTGTCAGTTTTGAAGTATAGGTAATAGAAACAGTTGTATAATTCGTATAAACATGTGTAGGATTAACTGTAGTGTCGGCCTGAGATCCATCACCAAAATTCCAGGAATAATGAATACCCCCGGCCGACTGATCTGAAAAGCTTATACTTAAAGGGTGGCAGCCTGAAACGGCATTAACATTGAAATTTGCATTGGGTTTGTAAAATACGTTTATTGGCTTTTGTACAGAATCACGGCAGCCGAAATTGGAAGAGGCCGTCAAAGTAATGTTCAGATTATCATTTACCGTTGTGTTGTTAATATAAGTATGCGATGGGTTTACCTGTGCAGAAAGTGTCCCGTCACCCAAATCCCAATTGTAATTGCTCATGTTAGATGATAGGTTTGTTATGTTAATATTTAAAGGGCTGCACCCATCAGCTTGTCCGGTAAAGGCTGCTGTTACGTGCGGATAAACAAGAATGTTTTTTGTAAAACTTGAAGTACAGCCATTATCTGTAGTTATAATTAATTTAGCAGCAAAAGTTATAGCAGCCGGCGTAAAATTTGTATAAATATGAGTCGGGTTAACAGTAGTATCAATAGGTGATGCGTCACCGAAATTCCAGGAATAATGTGTGCCTCCTGTTGACTGATCTGAGAAGGCAATACTTAATGGGTGGCAGCCTGAAACTGCATTAATATTGAAATTTGCATTTGGTTTGTAAAATATGTTTATAGTTTTTTGGATAGAGTCACGACAGCCAAAACTAGAAGTTGCTTTTAAAATAATATTAAAATTATTATTTACTAATGAGTTGTTTATATATGTGTGTAAAGGGTTTATAAGCGTGGAAAGCGTGCCGTCACCAAAATCCCAATTGTAATTATTCAAGTTTGTTGATAGGTTTGTTATGCTTATGCTTAAAGGACTGCAGCCGTCAGCTTGCCCCGTAAATGCCGCTGTAACATGCGGATATACTACAATATTTTTTGTAAAAATAGAAGAGCAACCATTATTTGTAGTTATTGTTAATTTAGCTGTATATGTTGTTGACGCAGCTGTCATATTTATATAAACATGCGATGGATTAATAGTTGTGTCAATAGGTGATGCGTCTCCGAAATCCCAGAAATAATGAATACCTCCGGTTGACAGATCTGAAAAAACAACGTTTAAAGGCTGACAGCCGGAAGCGGTGCTGATATTGAAATTTGAATTCGGTTTATAAAATACTTTTATTGGCTTTTGTATAGAATCCCGGCAGCCAAAACTTGAAGATGCTGTCAGTGTAATATTTAAATTATTATTTAATGTTGTATTATTAATATATGTGTGCGATGGGTTTGGAAGAGTGGAAAATGCGCCGTCACCAAAATCCCAATTATAATTATTCAGGTTTGTTGACATATTGGTTATGCTTATACTTAAAGGGCTGCAGCCATCAGCTTGCCCTGTAAATGCCGCTGTAACATGCGGATATACTACAATATTTTTTGTAAAAATAGAAGAGCAACCATTATTTGTAGTTATTGTTAATTTAGCTGTATATGTTGTTGACGCTGCTGTCATATTTATATAAACATGCGATGGATTAATAGTTGTGTCAACAGGTGATGCATCACCGAAATCCCAGAAATAATGAATACCTCCGGTTGACAGATCTGAAAAGACAACGTTTAAAGGCTGACAGCCTGAAGCAGTGCTTATATTGAAATTTGAATTCGGTTTATAAAATACATTTATCGGCTTTTGTATAGAGTCCCTGCAGCCAAAACTAGAAGAGGCGGTAAGTGTAATATTTAAATTATTATTTGCTGTTGTGTTATTAATATAGGTATGCGTAGGGTTTGTCAGCGTAGAAAATGCTCCGTCACCAAAATCCCAATTATAATTATTCAGGTTTGTTGACATATTGGTTATGCCTATGCTTAAAGGGCTGCATCCATCAGCCTGCCCTGTAAAAGCGGCGGCAACATGCGGATATACAACAATATTTTTTGTAAAAATTGAAGAACAGCCATTATTTGTAGTTATTGTTAATTTAGCTGTATATGTAATTGACGCTGCTGTCATATTTACATAAGTATGAGACGGATTAAATGTGGTGTCTATAAGGGAGGCATCACCGAAATCCCAGAAATAATGAATTCCTCCGGTTGACAGATCTGAAAAAGCAACGCTTAAGGGCTGACAGCCCGAAGCAGAACTGATGTTAAAGTTTGCATGAGGTTTGTAAAAAACGTTTATCGGTTTTTGTATAGAATCGCGGCATCCCAAATTTGAAACGGACGTCAATGTAATATTTAAATTATCATTTACCGCAGTGTTATTGGTATAGGTATGCAGAGGATTTGTCAGCGAAGAAAGCACCCCATCACCTAAATCCCAATAATACGAATCCGCATTAGTTGATAAATTTGTCAAACTTATATTTAATGGACTGCAGCCATCTGCCTGCCCTGTATATGCAGCAACAACTTTTGGATATACAGTAATCGGACTTATAATTGTGTCGCGGCATGAGTTGGCAGTTGTAACGATTAATCTTGCATTATTTGTGATAGAATTCGCTGTAGTATTCAGATATGTATGGTTTGTGTTAACAACTCCATTTGCCGTGTTTCCGTCTCCGAATGTCCAGTCATTATTTACAGCACCGAAAGAAGCATTGGTAAAAACCACAGGAAATGGCTGACAACCGGCACTTCCGCTTACAGAAAAACCTGCACCAGGTTTATAAAAAACAGTTATCGGATAAGAAATTGAATCTCTGCACCCCAAAGCTGATTGGGCTTTTAACGATATTGTGTAACTGACGTTCGCAAATGCCGGTGTAATGTAAATGTGCTGAGGATTTGTCAGGGTTGAAAGCGTTCCGTCACCAAAGTTCCAATTGTAAAAGGCTGCATTTGTACTGTTATTTACCATTACTATACTTAATGGACTGCAGGCATTGGATGGGCTTACAAATGCTGCTGTAACTTTGGGGAACACCTCAACTGTCTTGATAATTGTTGAGCTGCAGCCCGCGGCAGTTTTTACCTCAAGAGTTACATTATAAATTATTGAAGCCGAGGTGTTATTTATAAAAGTATGAACAGGGTTTACCGCTGTTGATGTGCCGCCATCGCCAAAATCCCACAAACTAGTATTTGCCATAATTGAATTATCAGTAAAATTTACCGTCAACGGCGAACAGCCTAAACTAGCGGATCGTGTGAAGTTTGCTGCGGGAATTGGATGCACTAGTATTTCTAAATCGGCCGTATCTTTGCATGAAAAAGGCGAAGTTGTAATCAGCACTACATGAAATACAGAATCTATGCTTTTATTGTTAATAAAAGCATGATTCGGCGATTGATTTAGACTCGCTGCCCCGTCACCAAAATCCCACTGATAAACTGCACCTCCCGAAGTAGCATTAAAACTAATAGTCAGCGGTGAACAACCGACATCTGAAGGTAATGCTACAAAACTAAAATTAGGCTTAGGGTAAACCTGGATATTTTGAACAGCACTATTTGTACACCCATTCGCCGAAGTTACCGTAAGAGCTGCTGTGTATGTTTGCAGAAAAGCAGTATTATTTGAAAATACATGATTCGGACTTGCAGCTGCTGACACCGCAGTACCATCACCAAAATCCCAGGAATTACTTACTGCGCCAGTTGAAGTGTTTGTAAATTGCACAGGCACAGGGCTGCAGTTTATTAAATAGTCGGATGTGAAAGAAGCATGAGCTGCATGAAATACTGTAATAGTAGAGCTGATAGTATTTGTGCAGCCAAAAGAAGTTGTCGCTGTCAGGGATATTGTATAAGTTACATCGGCAGTTGTCGCATTTGTAAAAGTATGAATGGGGTTTAATGCAGTACTGAGGGCCGTTCCGTCTCCAAAGTTCCAGGAATAGGTCGCAGCGCCCGTTGATTGATTTGTAAAACTAATAATTAATGGTGTGCATCCTGATACAGCACTTTTTAAAAAATTTGCAATAGGCAGCGGATTTACCCTTGCCAAAATACTGTCTTTATTGGAACAATACAAAGTAGTAACTGTAAGCCGGACTTTATAATAACCTGAATCGGCATAAGTGTGTGCTGGATTTTGTGAAATGCCCGCAGCTGAACCATCGCCGAAATTCCAAAGCCACGAAGTAAGCGGTCCGCCTGTGGAAGCATCCGAGAAAGTACCCGAAACGCCTTTACAGGCATTATAAGGATTTATTTGTGAATTCGGTGATTGAAATACATAAACAGGTTTTGTTATACTTGCAGAGCAGCTGTTTGTACCGGTAACATTTAAAACTACGTTATAAGTTCCGGCACCTGTATAGGTCTGAGAAGCGGGACTGGGCAGGGCGGAAGTATTGCCGTTACCAAAAATCCAGGAATACGAGTTTATTGAACCTGTAGAAGTATTCGTAAATGTTTCCGTACCCGAATCACAAAAATTATTAGCCCCAAGGGTAAAGTTAGGCGTTGGGGCAGATTTAACTACAATTTGCTTGGTGGCAGTGGAAGTACAGCCGCTTGCACCGGATATGTTAGAAATTAATGTAACGGTGAACGTTCCTGCAGTGGTATAAGTATGAGTTTGAGAGGCCATAGTAGGAACTGTTATAATTGCTGAACCATCACCAAAATTCCATATAAACTGATTGGCAGATCCTGTAGATAAATTAGCTGCAGTTATACTCAAACCTTTGCAGATACTGTCATGATTTAATGACAAATCAGCTACCGGCGGTGCCTTAATTTGTACCGAAACTATCTTTTGATTTGTGCCGCAATAACTACTATCCTTTAACAATACACTGTATGTTCCAACACCAGGAAATGTGATATCATAGCCAGCGCGGTTCGGCGGACTGAATGGCATCCAATCTATTATTGAATCGTGCCCAAGCCCCCAGTAATTGCCAAAATTCCAATATTCATAACGCTGCTGATTATTACCTAAAGCACTGCAGTTTAAGGCTGTGGTATTATTAAAATGAAAAGTATTGCTCGGAGCGCATTTAACTGAAGCGTCAGGAGTGATATTTACAACATCTTTGTCCCATACTTGTATTGGCTGATAAACATTTGTTGATGGGGTGCCTTTGTTGCAGTAATTTTCAGCCTTCAGTGTTACCGCCACATTACAGCTTGCTGTCCCGGGTAAATAGGTATGGCTTATGGTTTGCCCCATATTGGTATAATTAAATTTTTGAGCTGCTGAACCATCGCCAAAAGTCCAGGTAAAAAAGGTGGTTTGGGAAACATTTGTTGAGGCATTTTGAAAATTAAATGCAGCTGGTGTGCAGCCGTGAATTGGACTGCCTAAAGGTATTTGTATTGATGCTGATGGCGTCAGCTCCATTACAACAACACCATGTATGACGCAGGCAGGAACTGTAGTCGTTATAGTTACAAGAAATGTATCAACAGCGGCAAGATAAGTATGGCTGATAAAAGCGGGAGGAATTAACATTGCTCCGGTAGAATTTGCCGTTCCATCGCCCCAATTAATATTATAACCGCTTATAATAACATTTGACTGTACAAACATTGTATAATTTCCGCCTGAACAACCAATCCAATAAGGTTTAGATGATAGAACACCGGAACTATTATAAAACGTTGGACATTGAGCCATTAGGCAAAAAGTCCATGATATAAGGAAAATTAATATGTATACTGTTTTTTTATTCATGAAAACATAATAGATAAAAAAAACAAATGCAATGTAAGTTTAAAAATGCAAAAACACAAAAAGATAAACTCTTATTCAAAAAAACCAACAAAGAAAAATTATTTAATTACATCCTCTTTTTTGTTTACGTAAATGGATGAAGGAAAGTTCTGTGGTTTGCAGTATTAATAACCCATATGATGAATAATACTCATGAACTTCTACAGCCAAGGCTCAAAAATAATGAATATGCAAAACGCATCCGCTTCGGCTTCCTATTTATGAAATACGAGTTACTTCCAATAAACTGAATCTTTATCAATTATTACGTTATTAAACGTAAGCAGTGCATCTAAAAACAAATTTTTCTAAAATCTGGGGAGCTTGCTATGATTTCTTGATGATAACACTCACAGCTACTGAATGCATAATTTATTACTTTTGAGAACAATTAAATAAATTTTCACAAGCTTGGAGTTTCCTGAAT
>CAISYK010000137.1 GCA_903889605.1 uncultured Bacteroidota bacterium | reverse complement strand
TGCTATAATACCACGGTCTAAAGACCGTGGCAACAATCCAGGCAAATTATTAAGTTGTATAAAATGATAGCCACGCCTTTTAAGGCTTGGATTTGATAAACCGTGTTATTATTAGGCTTTAGCCTAAATTAACAATCGAACTCAGGTTAATATTATCATTGGGCCGTTTCCCTTTCTTAAAAAAGAAAGGGCCGGGCATGGAGTTTATCCTGAGCGAAGTCGAAGGGCTTCAATCTTTTTGTTCGTACCTCACAAAAAGTATTTCCGCTTCAATGCCTAACGCAACGTTATCAATGAATCAGCAATATTGATTCTACTGCATTTTCGGGGTAATTTTTCATTTATTGAGATGAAAAAGGAATTTCAAAGACAATCAATTCTGCAGATTGGCAAGTTTGTCGTAATTAAGAATTGTAATTTTGCCTCCCGCAATCTCTATGTATTTATCATCTTTAAAGTCGCTGAGAGTGCGGATTACGGTTTCTGTAGCTGTTCCTACTAAATTGGCAAGATCTTCTCTTGAAACCTTCATACTGAATTTTTGTTCTCCTTCTTTTTTGTATTTATCTGAAAATTTAATAAGCGCCTCTGCAACCCTTTTCCTAACAGAATTATAAGCAAGCTTTACAAGCTGTTTTTCATTCTCCCGCAGGTTATTGGACAGTATTTCAATAAATTTACGCGACACCTCGGCATTTTTATATATCAGCGAGAAAAAATCTTCCTTAGGTATCATATATATTTCAGCCTCCTCGAATGCTACTGCCGAACTAGTGTGTTTTTCGTTCTGTAATAAAGAAAGGTAGCCAAAAAAGTCCCCATCTTTATGGAGTTCTGTTATTAACTCTTTACCTAATTCATTTGTTTTGTAGATTTTAACTTTGCCCTTATTAACAAAATATATTCCTCTCGGATAACTGCCTTCTTTATAAATATGCTCTTTCTTTTTATATATTCTTGCATTAAGTTCCTGTGAAAGTTTTTTCAGGGATTCAATACCTTTTGCCTCATTAATAAAATCATTAACACCTTCAATATTTTTTGAGAATTCCTTTTTCAGAATTTCATTTTTTTTGAGGCGGCCTTCAATGGCATTCAATAATTCTACATCGTCAAAAGGTTTAGTTAAATAATCATCAGCCCCCATTTCCATACCTTTTCGGAAATCGCTTCGTTCGGCTTTTGCTGTTAAAAAAATGAAAGGAATACTTGATGTTTCTGGGTTTTTTGAGAGCATATTAAGTGCGCCATGTCCATCAAGCACCGGCATCATGATGTCGCAGATAATAAGATCCGGTTTCTCTTTTTGAGCCAGCTCTACACCCTCTTTCCCGTTTTTAGCAGTTACCACAAAGTATTGAGCCAATTTCAATATCTCGGCAATATTTTCGCGTACATCTTTATTGTCTTCTATTAAAAGAATTTTTTTCATGTTTTTTTGTCGAATAATTATAGCTGTTTTCTATTTCCGCCTATTTTTTTTGATACAATTAGGCTTTCGGAAATCGGCCGAATAGCCGCCTCAATTTTTACCTCATGCACTAGCTTCCAAAACAATTTGGATCACTAAAAAAAAGAAAAATCAGCATTTCCCTTAATTATTGTTTAATATTTAAGAGATATTTACTGCAAATCTAAGGATTTTTATCAAGGTAAAAAGCGAACTAATTACCATTCCTTAATTCATTTAAGGACAATCGTCACAATTTCCAAAAATAGAAATATGACTATTATCATTTGAAAACAATTACAATACTCCTACTTTGCTGACTTTTCTAGTACTTCGGAGGTTTTTGTACTTTGGCTGCATAATAAATTAAGCTTCACAGGGAGAAAAGAATAAATTAAAGTGCTTGCTGCAAAAATCAAATCACCTATGATTTTATTAATTGAAGATAATCTTCATGTGAGAGAAAATACAACTGAAATCCTGGAACTTGCAGGATATACGGTTGTTGCCGCCTGCAACGGAAATGAGGGAGTTAAAATGGCGGAAAAACAAATTCCAGATCTTATAATCTGCGATATCATGATGCCGGAACTTGATGGTTATGGGGTTCTAAGCATACTAAAAAAAAACATTGCTACCGCTTCAATCCCATTT
>CAISYK010000136.1 GCA_903889605.1 uncultured Bacteroidota bacterium | reverse complement strand
ATTAATAAATTTAATATTTATTACACCTTCGTCATTGCATGTATTAACTTGGGCAAAAACTTCAATTCCTTTCACATTAGTACTGCCGGCTATATCCAAATACAATTGCTTCCAATCAGAAACAGATTGTGCATGTGCCTTTTGTGAAGAATAAAAAATTATCGCAAACAAGGAAATTAAAAGAAAAAAAAATCTTTTCATAATATACGCAGTTAGGGCATTGCGAAGATAAAACAAAACTTTAAATAATCAAATTATTGTATTTCTGCTGATTATTATTACATCAGCAGTTTTCGAGATGAAAAAGCGTCTGAAAAACTGCAAAGGATGTTATCAAAAAACAGCCGTATTAAATTTTATTATAATAGTATAACTACAAGCTCATTGATAAGTATTTTTTTGGGAAGTTATTTTTTAAAATTTTACATTTTAGACAAGTATGTTTTTTTTAATTATTGATTTGTAATTAATAATTTTTTTATCGAACTAAATTAAAAAAACCTTTTTCAGAATATTTTTTACCATCTATCCCTTCTGCTGCAATTATGTAATAGTATGTGCCTTCAGAAACGGGAACACCGCTGGTGCTGCGTCCATCCCATCCTCCATGGGTGGTGTGCCACTCAACTTCTTTCTGTCCCCAGCGATTGTAAATTTCGGCATCCAGTTTTGTTAAACCAACACCAATAACAGAAAAAACGTCATTAATGTTATCACCATTAGGTGTAAATATGTTCGGTATAATAAATACAGAATTAAGGTAAATGTCAATTGCAGAGCAAGCTGTGTCATAACAACCAACAGCATTGTTTGCAATCAAACAAACAGTAAAATTACCAAGAGGAAGATACACATAAGTTGGATTAACCGCATTAGAAGAATCGCCTGTTCCAAATTTCCACAAGTAATTTGCGGCGCCAGTGCTGCCGTTTGTAAAATTAACTGTTAAAGGAGACTCTCCGGTAACAGTATTTAAAGTAAAGGCCGCTGATACCCATGCTGTTGAGTTTATTGTAAATGTTCCTGCAATAATTGAACATCCATTAGCATCTGCTGCAGTTAAAGTGTAGCTGCCCGGTAACGCATTACTCAAATCGATATTAGTGCCTGCAATATTACCAGAAGAGTCTCTCCATTCATATTGAAACGGCGCCTGCCCAGAAACCATTGTCAAACCTGATATTGCGCCTGAAGCGCCGCCGCAGTTTGCCGGTGTAAATATTACTGAAGACGTATCAGCAACTGGTAAGGGATTTACTATAATGGGAATTACCAATGGAATTCCAGAACATCCGCCGGCATTGGATGTAATTGTATATGAAACACTTCCCTGGCTGGTTCCGGTTAGAGTTAATGTTTGATTGATAACAGGCCCCGTTCCTGACGAAGCTCCAGACAAAGCTATTTGAAATACAGTCCAGGAAACCGTTGTGCCAGGCATCGAGCTTGCAAATATAATTGTATTAGTAGTATTATTGCAGCCGATCTGCAAACCCGAAACAGATGTAATAATAGGAGCTGGTTTAATAATAACTGAGGTTGAATTAAACGATGCAAGGCAGGTCCCGCTTGAGGGAATAGTATTTGTAACGGTATAGGTTCCCGGCGAACTTGAAGCCAAATCGACTTCTCCGGTATTAATATTTACAAAAACTAAACCAGAAGGTACTGAAGAAAATAATCCCCCGCTTGAACCTGGATTGTAAACAGGAATTGGGTTAGTCCCGTTTTGGCAAAATGAAGCGCCGTTATAACTAAAATTTGATGAAGGATTATTATCCGTTATGGAGAGTATAATAGAACTTGAATTAGGACAAGGTCCAAATGTTGAATAACTTAAAATATACATACCCGTGGAGCTCCCAGCTAAATTAATTGTTCCTGTTGACGGATTAATTGTTAACCCATTTGGGGTTGAAGAAAAACTGCCTCCTGGCTCACCATAAATAGTTGGGGTAGGATCAGCTCCTGATGTACAAAAACTGGAAGACGGGTATGTAAAAGAAGCATCTGCGGCAGGAGTTATAATAATGGTAGTTGTTGCATTTACAGCACTGCATGTTCCAATTGCCGGAATAGCATTAATAATTGTATAGGTACCTGGTATGCTGGAAGAAAGATCAATTTCACCTGTATTAATATCCGCAAATACTAAACCAGAAGGTGTGTTTGAAAACAGACCCGCACTTGCTCCCGCACTAAAAATAGGTAAAGGATTAATACCATTTTGACAGAATGAAAGGCTTAAATAGCTGAAAACAGCGGAAGGGGTATTATTTGTAATAGTAATAGTCACGGAACTTGTATTCGGACATAAACCATTTGTTGTATACGAAATAGTATATGTACCCAAAGAACTCGCGGAAAGGCTTATTATACCTGTTGAAGCATTAATGGATAAACCTGCCGGGATGGATGAAAATGTACCGCCCGGCAAACCAGTTAATGCTGGTGCTGGATTGATACCGGATTGACAATATGTTGATGACGAATATATAAAAGAAGCATCATCAAAAGGGGCTGCTGTAACTAATACGTTACCGACCGAGGAACCTGTACAACCATTGGTATCTACTACTGTAACCCAGAAAGTTCCTGAAGTATTTATATTAATAGTTTGTGAACCTGCTCCGTTGCTCCATGAATAGGTGCTGTAACCTAATCCCGCATCAAGAATAACGCTGTCTCCGAAACAAAAAGATGTAGTGGTGCTAGATATTATTATTGGAATTGGATTGGGATGTATGGTTACAGTTATTGATGTATCAGCAAATCCTATGCAGCCATTATTATCGGTTACGGTTACAGAATAAATCCCTGAGGCAGTATCATTGGTAGTTTGAGCAGAAGCACCGTTGCTCCATGCATAAGTTGTGTATCCAGATCCGGCATCAAAAGTTAGGGCTGCTCCTGCACAAATCGTTGTTGAACCGAAAGTAATTAATAATGTTGGAATTGGATTTACAGTCACTGCTATTGAAGATGCTGTGGAATCGATGCATCCGTTAACATCAGTAACCGTTACATTATAATTTCCGGAATTTTCAGCATTAATAGTTTGAGAAACCTCCCCATTACTCCATGAATAAACGCTATAACCTGCACCTGCATCAAGAGTAACGCTGTCGCCAAAACAAAAAGTAACTGTACCGCTTGCTGAAATTACAGGTGTAGGTTTTGGATTAACAGTAATTGCTGTGTTTGCCGTGCCTATACATCCTTTATTATCAGTAACAGTATAAGTTAATGAATAAGAACCCGCTGTTGAATTTACAAAATTGGGATTTGCAATGTTTGCTGCAGACAAACTAGTCGCACCAGCACCAGTCCAAACACTTGAAGAGTATACCCCGGAACCTCCGGCAGGATTCCCATTTAATGCCAAAACAACATCGACACAAGTAGACGCCGGATTGGGAGTAATTGATGCAGTAGGATTTCCATTTACTATTACAACAGTGTCGGCAATACCGACACATCCTTTATTGTCAGTTACAGTAAATGTTAAAGGGTATGAACCTGCTGTAGAATTGGTGAAAGAAGGACTTATTATGTTTGCTGCAGACAGACTTCCTGCTCCTGCTCCAGTCCATATTGTGGAAGAATAAACTCCAGAACCACCTGCAAGAATGGTATTTAAAGTCAAGGTACCTCCGGCACAAATTTCAACCGGCGTTGGAGTTATTAATGCCGTTGGCAGTGGTTTAAACGTTAATAGTTTGGTAATCGAATAAGCACAGCCGGCACCTTGCGATGGAGTAATGGTAACAGTGTATGTACCAGTGGCTGTAACTGTTATAGTTTGAATTGTATTGCTTCCTGAAATACCAGGCCCTGTCCAAACATATGACCCATTTTGGACACTTGGAGCTGTTAATGTAACGTTTGTCCCTAAACATGGCGTTGTGTCTGAAGCGATTATTTCGACAGGTCCGCAAAAAGCATCAACATAAGCATATGAAAAATGCGCAGCGTATATGCATCCTGCAGAAACAAATGAAACGATTACATTTTGCCCAATGTATGGCGTTAAATTAATGCTGTTTGAAGTCCATGGTTTTGAATAAATGACACTGTTGTCATAAGAATTTACAAATCCTGAATTTGTAAAACCAGACGGAGGTGAACCGGCAACAGCCTGAACGTAGTATTCGGTGCAAGTTGAAAGGACTGTACCAGAGAGATTAGTAATAAAAACGTGAAAATATGGCTGCTCACCATTAATGTGCCCGCCGTCATTTAATACAACTTCGTAGTCGTACGACATTAATGCATTTGCAGCAGTAACAGCAACAGTTTTTGAAATTATCTCCCCATTTGAATTGCTATAACTCCAATGACTACCAACACACCCCTGCCAAGCAGAATAAGCTTCACCAATATTTATGCTAACACCTCCAAGGCGTACAGAGGTGCTTCCACCGAGAGGATCAAGACCAGGAAGACCTATTGCATCAATTCCATATAGATTATTAATTATGTTTACATCATTACAGCTGAAAATATCCTCATTGGTCGAAACAAGTGCCGCTCCCATTATTGTTAAAGGCAGGTTTGAATTTTGGTTTTTTCCGCTGGCAACAGTCCACCCGCCTAAATTACCATCCTCAAAATCCATGTTATTACAACCGCTTGATAAAACCGAAGGGGGCAATACCGGCATCTTGTAGTTGTTTTCCTTTTCAAATTTTGGAATAATGTTCAAGTGAAATTTATTTTTCACAAATTCAATTTGACAACTAAGCATCCTGCTTTTATATTCCAACAAAAGCTTTATCCCTTCGTCAAATGACTGCTTTGAATGTTTTTCAAAATCAAAACCATCCAACGTATCACCTCCAAAAAATTGACAGGTTTCTTTTAGTTTATCAAATGACAAACTTTTTGCCATTTCGCCTGTCGGAACTTGATCTTTATGACCAATAAACCCACTAAATTTAACAGGATTGTCAATCTTCGTCCCGCCTAAGCGATTTTGAGCGGATGCAATAATTGATAAGAATAAAAAGACGATGGAAAATATTTTTTTCATTTTAATTAGGATTAAGTATTCCCATTTTTAATGTAAAAAAAGTATTGATGTTATACTTATAGAGAATGTTTCATAAACAAACCCGATACTAATGCAGCAGTAATAACTAAAAATACATGTCAGATTAAAGGCTAATACAGCAAACTAATCCACAATCTTACAAGCAATCAGTCCTTGGCGGAGGCAAAAAAATAAAAAAATATTTAAAAGCAATAAACCAGATTTAAAAAGTAAAATTTTTAAATAATGTTTTACTATTTACTGCAAGATGTAAAAAAAAAATAAAAGTTGCATAAACGAAAAAGAATAAATTTTGGATAAAAAAACTTTTAGGTCGCAGAAAATTACTGTTTTTAACGAACCAAATTAAAATACCCATTTTCAGAATATTTTTTACCATCT